>CAIUPC010000502.1 GCA_903900905.1 uncultured Acetobacteraceae bacterium | reverse complement strand
TGATCGAAATGCGACTTCCCATAATCGAAGGAGTCGCGGCAGAGGAAGCGCAGCCCCTTGGTGGCGCAGGGGATCGCGAAGCTCAAGGCGAAGGGGCTGTGGGCGTCGGTGTGCTGGCCCAGGCGTGGGGAATAGACCGCGATCTCATCGGCCAGCGGCCCCAGCGTCGCGAGCACCCGGGCGCCGCGCACCACCAGCCCGGCCGAGGTCTCTTTCACCACCTGCAAGGCGGTGCCTTCCTGCAAGTTGAAAGCGCCATCGACGGTGCGGCTGCGTTGCAGGTTGATCAGCGAATGCGTGAGGACCAGGTCGTTCTCGCTGATATATTCATAATAGCGCCGCATATTCTCGGCGTATTCCGGCTTGCTTTGGCCGAAATAATCCGCCGCCCCGGCCCAGGCGGCATAGGTCACATTCATGAAATCGGGGGAGCGGCCCATCATGCCGCAGGTCGTGCGCGCCCAGTTCAGCATCATCACCCGGCGGTTCTCCAGATCCTGCTGGGTGCGGGGGATGATGAAGGACAGGCCGATCCGATCGCCGGTTTTGGGTGACACGGTGGTCATGGATTCGTGGAGCGCCGGGTCCATTTGCTGGTCGTAGAGCGAGGCGATGGCGCGGGCGCCGCCGCTCAGCCCGGGATGGCTGGTGACGTCCCGGACGCGCTCCCCGCGCAGCCAGACCTCGGTGTCCTGCGCGCGCAGGCGATCCAGGTAGTCTTTGCCCGAGCGTGCCGGCATGGTGGTCCTCCCGTTGTGGGACGTATGGTCCACTCCGGGCTGGCGGCGTCAAGCGCGCAGTCGCGATATTCGCAAACGAAAACGCCCTCCGGCCGGAACCGGGGGGCGTCTATTCAGCCGGCAGGTTAAGCCGAGGGCTTACTGAGCCCGGCGGCGCGACAGGCCAAGACCGGCCAGACCCAGCCCGAACAGCCCGAGCGTCAACGGCTCCGGGATATCCTGCTGCGTGAAGGTCGCGCCCAGATCGGTGTTGGTCAGCCCGAACACATAGAAGGTGTTCGGGTTCGCGATATCAGTGCCATCCGGCAGCTTGGTCGCGGCCAGGAAGTCGTTGTCATTGGCGAGATAGAGCGTGTGTTCGATCTGGCCGTTGACGATGATATCAGCCCCGAACGCCAACCCTTCCAGCTTGGACGGAATGTGATCGGCCGCGATCCCCTTGGCGCCCAGGGCCGAGACCACGTCGAGGACCAGCGTCTTGTTAACCGCCACCGCGTTCAGAGCGGCGGCGCCGCTCAGACCTGTGACATCGGTCGCGCCGTTCAGATCGATCCGGAACAGCTGCGTCACCACGGCGGCGTTACCCGCGAGCGCGCCGTTGGTGGCGAGGCCATTGCCATCACGCTCATCAACCAGGAACTCATGATTGTTGATCGCGAGGATTTCGCTGACGCCGGAACCCGTGGTCAGCTTGTAGGCATATTCATGGGTCGTGCCGCTCGCGATATCGATCGTCACGATGCGGATCGCCTTGCCGCCGTCCTGCTCCAGCGCCGCCTGCATGATCCCGACCAGGGTCGTGCCGTCCGGCGTGATCGCCAGGCCTTCCATGCCCTTGTTGGTGACGCGGCCAACGGTGTTGCCGCTGATTTCCGTCGCGCCAACCGGGCTCAGCTTGGTGATGTCGAGGTTGGAGGGCAGCGTGAAGGTGCGCACGCGCTGGCCGGTCGAACGGTTGAACTCGTAGACATAGGGGCCGTATTCGTCGGACACGAACACGCTGTTGGTGCCGTTGGACACGCGGATCGCCTCCGGGTCGAGGCGGGCATTGTTCGGATTCCCCGAGTTGCCGAGATAAAGCGTTTTGCCGCCGACGACCGTGGTTCCGCTGAACGCGAAGCCATCCGAACGGCCGGTGAAGTAGTTGGTGTTATTGGTCGCGTTCAGGGCCGGAATGCCACTGCCCAGCGTGTTCGTCCCACCGGTGCCGAGCGCACCCGTGCCATAAACCAGCGGCGTCTGGCTCGACAGCAGCGTCGTCGCGGTCAGGGTCGGCGTCAGCGTGAAGGCCAGATTGCCATTGGCAACCGGCGTCAGCGCCAGGTTCACGGTCTGGAAACGCGAGATATAGGACGTCGTGTCCTCAACCAGCGCGTTGTAGGAATTGGCGTTCGGGCCACGATCCGGCAGTGCCAGGAAGGTCGAACCACCGGCCCAGGCCAGACCCGAGCCGATCCCGCCGAGGGTGTTACCGGCGACGCCGTTTTCCAGGGCGCCGGACGTGGCGGTCGAAAGATCGAACGGATTGGTCAGCGTGCCAACCGCCAGCAGTTCGGCCGCGGCGTGGGAAGCCGGTGCGTAGAACGCGGTGCTCGCGAGCAGGGTGGGCAGAAACAGCCAATGACGGAACGTTTTCATGGTGGACCTTTGGATTTGCATGGTCCGCGCAGTAAGCGCAGCGGACCCGAACCTCAAGGGCGTTGTCGCTGCGTCACAAAACGATCATATCCGGCTGTATATTAAATTGATATTTATTATATTTAACTGCGGCGAGCAGGGGACGGTTTTACTCCGCCTGCCCCGCCAGCAACGCCCGCAGTTCCGCCATCCCCAGCCCGGTCTCACTGCTCGTGGTCAGCAGTTCCGGGAACGCCGCCGGGTGCTTGCGGATCAGGGCCTGGACCTCCGCCTGCTTGCGCACCAGGGCACCGGCCTTCACGCCGTCCGCCTTGGTCAGCACCACGAAATAGGTCACCGCGGCGCGATCCAGCAGGCCCATGACCTTGAGGTCGAGGTCCTTCACCTCGATCCGCGAATCGAGCAGCAACACCACCCGGCGCAGCGTCGGGCGCCCGCGCAGGTAGTCGAACATCAGGTCCTGCCAATCGCCTTTGATCTCCTTCGA
>CAIUPC010000501.1 GCA_903900905.1 uncultured Acetobacteraceae bacterium | reverse complement strand
GCGGCGCCGGCCGCCTGTCCCCCTCATCCCCGGGCTACTTCCGGGGACCACTCGCGGCACACGCGGAAACCTAGGACCCCGGGACAAGCCCGGGGATGACGGAATTATCTGCCATCTCGCCAGAAGGTCGGGACCCTGGTGATTGGCCCGGGGATGACGGTTTTGGAGCTCATCGCCTCCCTATCGCACGCCGCCCCTGCCCCATCCCCGAACCGCACCGGCAATCGCCGTCACCAGGGGCAAAATCGCCGCGATGCGGAACGCCCCCTGAAATCCGCTCAGAAACGCTTCAGTATCCGGCAGCCCGCGGGCCGAAGCGCCGGCACGCAGGGTCTGGAAAATCAGCATCAGCACCGTCGCGCCCGTCACCACGCCCACGGTGCGGGTCACCATGACCAGGCTGCCGGCGACGCCACGATCCTGTTTCGGGATGGTGGCGGTGGCGATGTCGAGATGCGCCACCTGGAACAGGCCCAGCCCGAAGCCCTGCGCGAACATCGCCAGACAAAGTGCCGCGAAATGCGGCTCAGCCCCGGCCAGCCCGATGCTGCCCTGCGCCACCGCCATGGCCATGGCCCCGAACAGAGCCAGCCGGCGCGGCGGCACATGCCCCGCCCAACGCCCGGCGAGCGGCGCCGATAGCATGATCCCGAGCGGCGACGACGCCAGCACCATCCCCCCCACCGGCACCGACAACCCGCCGATACGATCCAGGTAGAACGGCACCAGCAGCATGATCGAGAACCCGGCCACATTCAGCAGGGTATGGCCGAGATTGACCAGCGCGAAGTCGGGATCCCGGAAATAGCGGAGGTTGATAATGGGATGCTCCACCCGCAATTGCCTGCGGGTGAACAGCACGCCAGCCAGGACAGTCGCCACCGCGGCTGCCATGAGCAGCCAGCCAGGCTCCTTCAGCCGGTTCAACGCCATCAGCAGGGCGCTGATGGTCGCGACCAGGAGCGCGGCACCCGCCGTGTCGAAACGCTGCCTGGCCCCCGGTTGCCCCGCCGGCAGCCCGAACGCCAGCCCGAACGAGGCCAGCGCAATCGGCGCGCGGAACCAGAAGACCGCTTGCCAGCCAAAATATCCCACCATCTGCCCGGCGATGACGGGTCCGAGCACGGCGCCGGCGCCAAAGCCCATCGTATAAAGACCGAGGATACGCGATCGCTCATGCTCGGCGTACAGACCGGTGGCGAGGGCGGGCCCGCAACTCAGGGTCAAGGCGGCGCCAATACCCTGGACCACCCGGGCCGCCAGCAGCGCCTCATAAGACGGGGCAGCGGCACAGAGGATGAAGGCCAGCGTGCTGCAGGCACTGCCGGCGAGAAAGACGCGGCGATAGCCGATCATGTCGCCCACCCGGCCGCAGACGAGCGTAAGGGCGGCATAGGTCAGCGTGTAGGCGATCACCACCCACTGGATGGCGGGAATGGGCAGGCCGAAGGCGCGGACGATATGCGGGAACGCGACGTTCACCGACGAGTCGAACGGCACCACCATCGTGCCCAGCCCGACGACGAACACCCCCAAGCCGGGACGTTCGTGCATCAGACGGGCGAGGCGCGTCATGCGCGCCCCGTCGATCGCTCGATCAAACCGCCTTTTTCAGCGTGGGGGAGGCCTTGAAGCGCACGGTCTTGCCGGCCTTCACCTTGATCGCCTCACCGGTGCGCGGGTTCAGGCCTTTGCGCGCCTTGGTCTTGCGGACGGTGAAGGTTCCAAAGCTCGGCAGAGTGAACTTACCGGACTTCTTCAGTTCCTTGACGATGGCGTCCATGAGATCGCCGGCGGCGCGGTTCGCGGCGGCGCCCGTCAGCGCGGCGGATTCCTGAATAACGCGGGTGATGAATGCTTTGGACATGCTGCCTCCTGAGGGTTTGTTGATACGCCGGCACGGGGCTTGAACCGTGTCGAGCGCAACCGCATTCTTGCGTGTTGCACTGCGACATAACCCGATTCGGGACACCGTGTCAGCGTTTTTAGACGTCTCGCTTGGACTACGCCAGTGGTTCTATGTTTTTTGTGACTCGACGTCACTTCGCAGTCTGCCTGAGCTTGTCTTCGATGCAAAGAGCCCGGCATCGGCGCGTTTTATGCCGCAGCGCAATATACTGCGTCTTCGCACTTGACCCGGGGGCCGCGCATGCGCATTTTGCCGACCTCGCGCGTGCCCACTGGTGTGGGACGGGCACCAGCATGCTGACCAGGAACTGAACGATGGCCAAGACCAACACCGTGCAGATCAAACTGATCTCCACCGCCGACACCGGCTTCTTCTACGTCACGAAGAAGAATGCCCGCACGACCACGACCAAGCTTGAGCTGAACAAGTACGACCCGGTCGTGCGCAAGCACGTCCCGTTCAAGGAATCCAAGATTAAGTAGAAGCCGGCGGCAGCGCCACTTCGACCCGATTTCGGCCACCGCGCTTTGCCTGATAAAGCGCGGTGTCCGCGCGGTGCAGCAGCGCCTCGGGCGTCAGGCGCTCCGCGATACTGCAACCGACCCCGACACTGATGGTCACATGGACCGTCTGACCTTCGGGCGTGGTGACCACGGCGCTTTCCACAGCTGACCGTAACCGCTCAGCCACGGCCATTGCGTCCGCCGGGTCCGTGCCCGGCATGACCACAACGAATTCCTCCCCACCATATCGCGCCAGAGAATCGAACGGCCGCGTGTTCACGCGCAACGTGTCCGCGATCATCCGCAGCACCTTATCGCCGACAGCATGTCCATGCTGATCGTTGACCCGCTTGAAATGGTCGGCGTCGACCATCAGAACCCCAAGCGGGCGGCCCTGACCGTTCTCAATCAGGCTGGAAAGATGGCTCATGAGGAAGCGCTGATTGTACAAACCGGTCAGTGGATCGACCAGCGCCAGTTCCAGCGCCGAGCCAAGATTGGACCGCAGGCGATCCTGATACATCTTGCGCCGGATCTGGTTGCGCGCGCGCACCCGCAATTCGTTCTCGTCGACCGGCAGCGTCAGCCAATCGCTGGCCCCCAGTTCGAAACCACGCACGATAAGCTTACCCGCTTCCGGCGCCGCCAGCAGCAGAATGGGGGTCTCATGCGTTTTCGAACCGCCGCGTAACGCCGCGATCAGTTTCAACCCGTCCTCGCCCGCCAGCGACAGGTTAATGGCGATCAGGCCGAATGATTCCGCGGCCGCGAGGGCGACCGCCTCCATCCCGGTCTGGGCACGAACGGAGATAATACCTTCGCGCGCCAGCGCGGCCGCGACGCCGCGGGCATTGATCTCCCAATCGTCGACAATCAAGGCATGGGTGCCTTTGACCGAGGAGTTCATGACCGCGCCGTCGTCCAGCCCCAAGGCCCGCGCGGTGTCGCCGCGGGCCAGCACTTCGTCCATGAGGCGTTTCAGCCGGACCAGGCTGCGCACCCGCGCCAAAAGAGTTTCGTGTTCCGGCGGCTTGGTCAGGAAATCATCGGCCCCGGCCTCCAGCCCGACAAGCCGTTCGCTCGGTTCGCCCAGCGCCGTGACCATCACCACGGGAATATCGCG
>CAIUPC010000500.1 GCA_903900905.1 uncultured Acetobacteraceae bacterium | reverse complement strand
TTCCTGCGTAACACCGGCCTCGGCTGGGTCACTGCCGAATACGGCATGCTGCCGCGTGCCACCCATACCCGCGGCGATCGCGAGGCCGCGCGTGGCAAGCAGTCCGGCCGCACCCAGGAAATCCAGCGCCTGATTGGCCGCTCGCTGCGCGCGGTGGTGGACCGCAAGGCGATGGGCGAGATGTCGATCACCGTCGATTGCGACGTGCTGAACGCCGATGGCGGCACCCGCTGCGCCTCCATCACCGGCGCCTGGGTCGCGCTGTCGCTGGCGTTCCGCCACCTGGTCAAGATGAATGTCCTGTCCAGCGTCCCGCTGATCGGTCAGGTCGCGGCGGTGTCCTGCGGCATCTATGAAGGCACCGCGGTGCTCGACCTGGACTATGCCGAGGACTCCTCGGCCGAAGCCGATGCCAACTTCGTGCTGACCGGCACCGGCGGCCTGGTGGAAATCCAGGCGACGGCGGAGAAGACCAGCTTCTCCGAAGCGCAATTCAACCAGTTGCTGTCGCTCGCACGCTCCGGCACTGACGCTCTGTTCGCCGCCCAACGCGCGGCCCTGGGGGACTGAATGGCGCGGCAACTCGCCCCCGGCAGCCGGCTGGTTCTGGCCAGCCACAACAAGGGCAAACTGCGGGAGATCGAGGCGCTGCTCCGCCCGCACGGTGTCGATGTCGTGTCGGCCGGGGATATGGGCCTGCCGGAACCGGTGGAGGACGCGCCGGATTTCGCCGGCAACGCCCGCATCAAGGCCCTGGCGGCGGCGACCGCCACCGGGCTGCCGGCGCTGTCGGACGATAGCGGCTTCTGCGTTGCGGCGCTGAACGGCGATCCCGGCGTGTTGTCGGCCCGCTGGGCGGGGGAGTCGAAGGACTTCGCGGCCGCGATGGCGCTGGTGCATGCGCGTATGGGCGATACCAGCGATCACGCCGCCTGGTTCGTGGCTGCCTTGTGCCTCGCCTGGCCGGACGGACATACTGAGACCTTCCTGGGCCGCATCGACGGCACGGTGGTCTGGCCGCCGCGCGGGACACGCGGGTTCGGCTACGACCCCATGTTCGTGCCGGAGGGGCGCAGCATCACCTTCGGCGAAATGGACCCGGACGAGAAGCACGCGATCAGCCACCGGGCCCGGGCCTTCGCGCAGATTCTGGCGTCTTGCTTCGGCTGATCGCGCTGCTGCTGATGCTGGTCGCCCCGGCGTTCGGGGCGGAGCTACCCTTTGTCGTCAACACGCTCTACCCGCATGCCGGCCCGACCGTGGCGCGCGGTGCCTTGGTCTGGGTGCCTGGCACCTATGGCAAGGACGACCCCGGCCCGCCACCGCCGCCCGATCTCGTCGGGCGACTGGCGGGCGGCGGGTTGGATGTCTACCAGTTCAATCGCAAACGCCAGGAAGACCCGCTTGACGGTGGGGCGGTGGTTTTGGCCCGCGGCCTGTCGGGCTTGCGCGCCAGCGGCTACCGCCGCGTGCTGGTCGCCGGCCATTCCCGCGGCGCCTGGATCGCATTGACCGCCCTGGCGCAACCGGGTTTGGCCGACGCAATCGTCGCCGTCTCCGTGGGCGCGCACGGCACCAGGCCCGAGCGGCAGGCTCAGGCCCGTGCCGACTGGCAGACCTTGTGGGCAGCAGCGCGGCCGGGGCCGACGCGCGTGGTTTTGGTCCAACTGGGGGAGGATCCCTACGACGCCGACCCGCGCTGGCGGCTGGACATCGCGCAGGCCGCGACCAACCGCCAGCGCTTGCCGTTTCTTTCCCTCTTCCTGCCGCCGGAACCATTGGGCCATGTCGGCGTCTACGAGCCCGCCTTCGACGAACAACTGGGAGCCCAGATCGCCGCGTTCTCGGATCCACGCTAACGGCCCCCTTGGCGAGTGCGGGGCGCCCATGCCATGCAGGGGTTGCGATCCAAGCGCCGCTGGGATGTCCATCAAGAGGGGAGCAAACGCATGAGCGACGCCACGACCTGGCCCGATGACCTGTACGACCTGCTGCGATCCGCCAATGTCACCCAGTTCGCCTATGTCCCCGACGCCGGCCACAAGGTGCTGATCAACCGCTCCCTGGCCGATGACAACGCCCATTCGATCCCGCTGACGACCGAGGAAGAGGGCGTCGCCCTCGCCGCGGGTGCCGATTTGGGCGGGCAACGGGCGGTGCTGCTGATGCAGTCCTCCGGCGTGGGCAACTGTATCAATCTGCTGTCGCTGATCGGTGGCTGCCGATTCCCATTCCTGACGCTGATCTCCATGCGCGGCGACTTTGGCGAAGGCAATGCCTGGCAGTTTCCCATGGGTCAGGCCACGGAGCCGGTGCTGAAGGCGATGGGTGTCGTCGTGCTGCGGGCTGATGCGCCCGCGGACGTGATCCCGACGGTCAGCGCCGCCATCACCATGGCGTTCCAGTCCGGCCAGGCGGTGGCCGTGCTCCTCGGTCAGCGCCTGATTGGCGCCAAGCAATTCTAAGGCGGGAGACCCATCATGGCGCGACTGAACAAGCTGCAAATGTCGTCTCTGCCGGACGCCGTGCTCGATCGCCGGCAGGCGGTGCCGGCGCTGATCGAGACTCCCTCCGACTTCCTGATCGTCACCGGCCTTGCCGGCACGGCGCAGGAACTGACGGCCCTGACCAATAATTCTCCCAATGTTTTCGGCATGGGCGGCGCGATGGGCGCGGCGCTGATGACCGGGTTGGGTCTCGCGCTGGCGCAGCCGAAGCGGCGGGTGCTGGTGGTGAGCGGCGATGGCGACATGCTCATGAGCGTGGGCGGGCTGGCGACCATCGCCTTGCAGAACCCGCCGAACCTGTCGGTGATCTGCGTCGATAACGGGCATTACGGCGAGACCGGGAACCAGGACAGCCATACCGGCCTCGGCGTGCGGCTGGACACGATCGCTGCCGGCTCCGGCTTCCCGGTGGTCCACATCATCAACACCGAAGCCGATATGGAAGAGGGTCGGCGGTTGCTCCGCGAGGGGACGGGCCTGAGCTTCATCCTGCTGCGGGTCAAAGAGGGCCCGCCGAACCGGATCAAACGCAATCTGGTCCCGCATGTGGAGCGTGACCGCTTCCGGGCGGCGCTGCTGGGGTAGGGTCCGCCATGACGGTAAGGAGCGGCCGGTACGTCCACGTCAAGGAGGATCGGTGTTACGGGCGTAGACAATCCCGTCATGCCGACGGAGGTCGGCATCCACGCCTCTCGCCTGTTGAACACAACGAAGTCGTGGATGCCGGCGGCGCTACCGCGGCAATTGCTGCTCCACCAGCGTCGCCCACCAGGACGCACCAACCGGCAGGATCTCATCATTGAAGTCGTAGCCGGGGTTGTGCAGCAGCTTCTCCG
>CAIUPC010000499.1 GCA_903900905.1 uncultured Acetobacteraceae bacterium | reverse complement strand
CATTTTACAGGTTGGTATAACCCGCGATGCCCTCTGCGCGTAGGCCGATTGCTCATGCATCAGCTGGCACTAACCCCCGTTGGAAGTCATTGCTTCCTGCTTTGTGTACCTCAGCTCTTTGCCGTTTTAGCGCGGATCGTTATCCTGTACGCAGTCCTGGGGCATAGGCTTTATCGTTGTCGATGCTACCCAGCCGCGCGGCACTATAGGGAGGTCACCGCGATGCGTTCGTTGGCGGTTTTGATTACCATCTGTCTGGCTCTGACAGGTTGTCTGCGGCCCCCACCACCCGCTTCGCCGCAGGTCAACACGGCCAGAGCAGCTCTGCTCGCGGCCGCTCGGATACCGACGGTCAGCAGGACAGCGGTCAGTGGGCAAGAGATCAAAATCATGTTCTTCACGTCGCTCAATCCGGACTGCACCCCGGCCGGGTGGATCAATGTGCGCGTTCCTCAGCCACCAGAGAACGGGCGCCTGCGCATTGAAAAAACCACCGATTACCCGAATTACGTTGCCGGCAATCAACGCTACGCCTGCAACCTGAAGAAAGTGCCGGGAACGCGGGTCATGTACCGGTCAAACGATGGATATCTGGGGCCTGATCAGGTTCAGCTGGAGGGATTGACCGAAGCAGGGTCGGACATGACGACGACGTTTAATATAACGATTAAGTAAAATATAATAATACGTTCTATTTTCGCAATACCAGTTCGCATTATGATTGACTTACGTGGGTCAATAACACCGTCATGGTCCGGCCGCTGGCCGGCCCGAGGACAGGCTCCGGCGAACCACTCACGACTTTGTTGCTCTGATCTGCAAAGTCGTGGGTGGTGGGCCGGGCCGCCGTGCGGCCTCCGGACAACCGCAGGCCCTCCCTATGCTGATAATAACAGGACCAGTTCACCCCCGGAACCGAACCAGCTTCCCAACCGGCGCCCCCTGCACCTCATCCTCCCGCATCACCACAGCCCCCCGCACGATCGTCGCCACCGGCCACCCCGTGCACGACACCCCCGCGAACGGCGTCCAGCCAGACGGCGAAACAATCCAGCTTTCCTCGATCGTCCGCTGCTTCTTCATATCCACCACGGTGAAATCCGCGTCATACCCCGCCGCAAGCCGGCCTTTGCCGACAGCGCCGTAGACCCGCGCCGGCCCGGCCGACATCACATCCGCCATTCGCATCAGCGACGTCCGCCCCGCATTCACATGATCCAGCATGATCGGCACCAAAGTCTGCACGCCCGTCAGGCCCGAGGCGCAGTTCGGCCAGGGCAGCATCTTCTTCTCCCGCGCATGCGGCGCATGGTCGGATCCGATCGTATCGACCGTGCCATCATTCAGCGCCTTCCACGCCGCCTCCATATGATGCTTGCCGCGGATCGGGGGGTTCATCACCGCGAAGCCGCCCAGACGCTCATAACAATCGGGGGCGAACTGGGTCAGGTGATTGACCAGCACCTCACAGGTCACGAGGTCGCGGTATTCCTTCAGATACTGGAACTCCTGCGCGGTCGAGATATGCAGGATATGCGCCGGCCGCCCGGTCTTGCGCGCCAAAGCCAGCAGGCGCCGCGTGCCGAGGAAAGCGCATTCCTCATCCCGCCATTCCATGTGCGAGGAATACGGATCCCCAACATTATACATGCCCTTGCGCGCCTGCAGGCGGTACTCGTCCTCACTATGAAACGCGATGCGGCGCCGGCCGGAGCGCATCACCTTCTCCAGGCTTTCGTCATCCTCGATCATCAGATCGCCGGTCGAGCTGCCGGCGAAAATCTTGATGCCGCAGCAGCCGCAGGTGAGTTCAAGGTCGCCCAAAGACGGCGTATTCGCGCGGGTGCCGCCGACATAGATGCCCATGTCGCACCAGGACACGCGTTCGACATAATCCCGCTTCCAGGCCAGCCCGGCGGCATCGACCATGGATGGCGTGGTGTTGGGCATATCGAACACCGTCGTCAGCCCGCCCAGAATGGCGCCCTTGGACCCCGTCGGGATCGACTCGACGGTGGCGTCGCCGGGATCGCGGAAATGCACATGCGGGTCGATCAGGCCGGGCAGGATGTGCAGGCCCTTGGCGTCGAACACCGTGTCCGCCGTCGCGTCCCCGTTCAGCCCCAGGCTGATGATGCGCCCGTTGCGCACCCCGACATCGGTCGCCTCGATGCCCCAGGGCAGCACGCAGTGACCATTGCGAAGGATCAGGTCGTAGTGATTGGACATGGCATGCGCCTCATGTTCGGCCGATGGGAGAAAAGAGGTAGCACCGGCCGCGCCCCGCCGTCATCCCTGGATGGTGAACCGCGGGGTGATCGGCATCCGCGTAAAAACCGTCATCCTCGGGCCTGTCCCGAGGATCCCCCGCGGCACTGCCGTTGGTTTTGTTAGTATAATACCAGCCACCCCTGACGTTAACCCACGATGTCTCCCCCTCCCCTTGAGGGAGGGGGCTGGGGGGAGGGGTGAAAAGGCACAGTTTTCGGGGAGATACCCCTCCCCCCAACCCCCTCCCGCAAGGGGAGGGGGAGAGTCAATTTCAACGGCCTCTGGTATAAGATACCCAAACGGTGACCGGCCCGGCCCGGACACCAGCAATCGCCCAGAAATTATTCCCATCACCCCTTGAACGTCATCATACATAACCAATTTCACTAACTATGGAACAGCACACCCACCCCGATCCCGCCTGGCAGCGCACCCGCGACGCCTTTCAGCACCTGACCCAGACCCTCATCGACGCGCTGCCGGCACCACCCGGCGAAACAGCGGAGGCTCGGGCAAGGCGCAACAACGCCATTATTGCCCAGGTCTCCGCCTTATGCCCCGCCAATGCCGCCGAAGCCGGCTTGGCGGTGCAGCACGTCGCGGCCAACGCGATGGGCCTCGCGGCCATGCGGATGGCGGCCAGTCCGGACCTCGCGCCCGGCCTGGCGGTGAAATGCCTGGCTCAGGTCAATGCCACCATACGCCTGGCCCAAAGCGCCCTGCGCGCCCTGCAACGCATGCAGGCGGCGCGGGAAAAGCGGGAGGCGCAGGAAAATGGCGCCGGCGCCACCGCCTGGGCGGAGCATATCGCAGCCCGCACAATGTCAGAAGACATCGCGTCCGCCCCCGAACAGGTGGACCCTTCCCTCGATCCCGAAGTCGAAACCTACATCCACGTGCATCCACGCAGGGCCGCGCTGATCCGGCGCCACGGCGGCGTGCCCGATGATGTTAGCTTCGGCCCGCCGGATGAAACCATTGTGCATGCTTTAGTGACCGGGCGGTCACCGTTGCTGCTCACTTTGGATAATCCAGAGTTCTAACCAAAATACGAGACAAAATCCCATATTTCGAAACTTTGAGACGATTACGAGCAACCCCAACCGGAGGCGCCAACACCGAAACCCAGATCTAAAGTAGCCGTGCCAGCCGATCAAACTCTTCCACGCTGAGGGTCTCCGCGCGGCGTTCGGGGGCGATGCCGGCTTTGGACAGGAGCACCTCGCCGCCCAACGGCTTCAGGGCCCCGCGCAGCATTTTGCGCCGCTGGCCGAAGGCCGCCGCGGTCAGCCGCTCCATCCGGGCGAACAATTCGGGTTCGGGCTGCACCGGATGCGGGGTGAAGCCGACGACAGCGGACCAGACCTTGGGCGGCGGGACGAACACGTCCGGCGGCAGGCGCAGCATGATCTCCGCCTGGCAGAGCCATTGCGACAGCACCGCCAGCCGGCCGTAAGGACTGGTGGCCGGCGCGGCGCAGATGCGTTCGGCGACTTCCTGCTGAAACATCAAAGTCATACGCTCGAACGCGGCCGCCTGCCGCAGCCAGCCGATAAGCAAGGGGGAGGCAACGTTGTAGGGCAGATTGGCGATGATATGCCGTGGCGCCGGCACCAAGGCAGTCAGGTCCATGCCCAGCGCATCGCCGGCGATAACCCGCAGGCGCGGACCCACCTGCCCCGCCAGTTCCTGCATGATGGCGACAGCGCGGGAATCGACCTCGATCACCGTCACGCTCTCGGCCGGGGAGGCCAAAAGCGCCCGCGTCAGCCCACCCGGGCCGGGCCCGACCTCCAGCACATGCCGCCCCGTCAGATCGCCGGCGGAGCGGGCGATGCGGGCGGTGAGGTTGATATCGAGCAGGAAGTGCTGGCCGAGCGATTTACGCGGGTCCAGCCCATGGCGGCCGATGACATCCCGCAGTGGCGGCAGATCGCTCATGCCAGGCCCTCCGCCCGGGGCTGAGGCAAGGTCAGGCGCCGCGACCGCGGATGTCGATATTGGCCTGGCGGCGCAGATCGCGCAGCATTTGCCGGGACAGCAGCTCCACCCGCTCATTCAACAGCTGGCGCTGGACCTCCGGGCGCGACAGGGTGGCCATGTTCTTCTGCTCCCGCCCGCAGACGGTGATGATCGCGATCCCGTCCTGGGACACCAGCGGCTGGGTCGCCTTGCCAATCGGCAGCGTCGCCAGGAGTTGCCGGAACGGCGGCGGGCTTACACCCTCCAGCCGCAGCTCACCGGGGTCCACCGGATGGGCGGCGTTGTTGTAGGTCTTGGCGACCTGCTCCATCTGTTCGCAGCTATGGATGCTGGCGCTCAGGCCTTTGGCCTTTTCCAGCATCTGGCGCTGCTCATCGGTGGGCGCGTTGGGATTGAGCGGCGTGGTGAAGCCCAGGAAGGCCTGGCGGATGGTCAGCGCGGTGGCGAGGTCACGCCCCAGCTCCCGCTTGGCATGCAAAGCGACGATGGAGAAACCGCCAGGCACCTTCACCGGATTGCTGACCGCGCCGATCGGCATGGTGGCGAGCAGCCGGCCGATTTCCGGATCGACCTGGGCGCTCTGCACCCAGCCGATCTCCCCGCCTTCGAGGGCGGTTTGGGTCTGGCTGAACTGGGCGGCGACGAGGGCGAACGGCGCCCCGGCGCGGAGTTCCCGGATCACGGTTTCGGCGAAGCGCAGCGCGTCGGCGGTATTGGCGGGATCGTCGATGGGGATGAAGATTTCGGCCAGCCGATACTCCTGCTGCCCGGTCTGCTGCCCGCGCAGCCGCAGCTGGTCGTCGATGTCGGTGTCGGACACGGCCAGCTTTTGCCCCAGCGAATCCCGCAGGATCTGGTTCCAGCCGAGTTGCGCGCGGATCTGGTCGATCAGGGTGCGCTGGCTGACCCCGGCGGCGGCGAGCCTCTGGCGCAACTGGCCGGACGGCATGTGGTTGCGGTTCTCGATGTCGCGGATGGCGGAGGCGATCTCCTTGTCCGAGACGACGATCTTGCGGCTCTGGACCTCCTGGATGCGGAGGCGCTCATCGACCAGCTGGCGCAGGATCTGCGGCCGCAGGCGGTCGAGCACATCGCCAGCCAGCGGCAGCCCGGTCGACATCGCGAACAGGCGCGCCCGGCTTTCGACGTCATCCTTGCTGATGACATCGGCATTCACAACGGCGGCGATCCCCGCACCGGGCAGCACGGCACCCTTCCCGTCCGGCGCCGCGATCGCATGGCCGGGCGAAGCGAGCACCAGACCCAGCACGGCAGCGGCGACGGCATGACGGACGCATTTGGCCAAAACGGACGACATTGCAGACATTTCCGATCTTATGAGAAGCCACGCTCAGAGCGCACGATAGCCGACCTGGCCGATGGTTTTGAACAGCACCTGGAAGAGAACCTCGGTCGCGCCATTGTCATAGAGGTAGTGCGTGTAGCGGCGGCTGACCCGCAAATCCAGGACGAAGCACTCGTCCTCATAGACCACGTCCCCACCCCAGGCGACTATTTGGTTGGTCGCGATATCCCGCCGCGCGAAGCCAGAGAAGCGATAGGCATCCCAGCGGGTCGAGAGCGCGATGCTAAGCTCATGCCGGGGCGTGTAGTAGCTCGACCCGACCGGCGGCGGGGCCACCTGATCGTAGTAGCCATAAGGGTTGACCGTCGAATAGGTGTAGCCGGCACTGACGCGCAGCCGATCGGTGCCGAGCGACCCGACTCCATCGATCATCCGGGTCGCCAGGGTCTTGGGATCGAACCGGGTGCGGTAGGTCAGATCGAGCCACTTCGTGGGCGAGACCGTGCCGCGCGCGACGATATCGGACGCACGATCGCGCAATCCGGATGCCGCCGGGAACAGATCGTCGCGGTGGTCGCGGAAGGATTGTCCGACCAGACCGTCAAAGGTCGTCCCGCCGAGATACCACGCCCCATGCAGCGCGGCATTCACCCGTACGCCGCCTTCCAACCGGTCGATGCCCGGGAAGCGATTGAAACCGAACAGATTGGCATCGGAGAATTCGAAGTCCAGACTGTCTTCATTGGGATAACGCAGGCGCTGGTTGTCGCCCGTCCGCGGGGCCACAACCACCTGCGCCATTGGTTCCAGCAACTGCGTACCCCAGGCGCCGGCATCCCGCGCGAACGGCCAGCGCACATCGACGGCCATCTGTGGCAACGCCCGGGCCGTGGTGATCCGGCCCTTGACCGTGCTGAAATTGGGTTGGTTGTTCAGCTGATTGGCGTCATACCCAGCGGCATCGCCATGCAGCGTCACCTTCCACCGGTCACCGAGCAAGCCGGTAAAAGGACGCTCCCAGTTGACCGTCAGGCTGGTACGGCGGGTATCGGTGCCGTCGCCGCGCATGACGTTGAACGCCCCCAGGTCGAGCGACAACCGCCCACCCAGCCCATCCGGCTGACCAAAATAACTATACTGATAGCGCGGCAGCACGATCGGCAGCCGGGAAATCGGAATGGTCTGCGACAGACTCTGATATGCGATCGTATCCAGGCGGGTATAGGCGCCCTGACCGAACCCCTCCACATAGACTGTGCTGGGCAGCAGCGTCAGGCTGCCGCCAAGGTCGAGACCGGTATGGAACGCCCGCAGAAAATCGATGGACGACGCCCGATTGATGTCAAAGCCCCAACGCCAGGTATCGTCATAGCTGAACTGCCCCCGCGCCACGCCCGAGCCTTGGGCCGCTTTATCGATATAGCCGCCAGAGGTGTTCAACAGCAGCGTGCCGTTGTTGAAACTGTGCCGGTATTGGATATCGACATGCGGCCCGACCCGGGTGGTCATCATCGGTGTGATCGTGGCGTCAGACTCTTTGTCGATCACCCAATAGTAGGGCTGGGCAAAAAACGCCCCGCGGCTCGAGGAATTGCCCGGCAGCGGCATCAACAAGCCGGACTGCCGCGGCACCGACGGGTCGGGGTGCGTCAGATAGGCGAAATAGGCCACCGGGACGCCGTAGATATCCATAACGGCATCACGATATTCAATGAACTGATGCTCGGTGTCCTGCACCGCCGAGGCCGCGCGGATCTGCCACAAAGGCGGCTTCGCCGGGTCGTCGGCGCACAGGT
>CAIUPC010000498.1 GCA_903900905.1 uncultured Acetobacteraceae bacterium | reverse complement strand
GACCACCCGCCTGGATCGGCTTCAGGCTGATGCCGTGATCCTTCACCGAGTAGAACCGGCCCTGATGCGTCACCCGATCCTCAGTCCAAAGGCGCCGCATCAAGGCGATGCTTTCGGAAAAGCGCGGCGCGCGTTCCTTCAGCGACACGCCCATGGCGTCGAACTCGCCTTCCCGGTAGCCAAGACCCACGCCAACAATGAACTTGCCGCCGCTCAGCACGTCCATGGTCGCGGCTTCTTCGGCCACATGCACGGGATTGAGCAGCGGCAGGAGCAGGATATTGCCGCCGATGGTCATGCCCTCGGCTTCGCGCATCAGATAGGCCATCATTGGCGCGATCTGCAGCATCTGCAGCGGTGCGGTCAGGTAATGATGCGGGAACAGCAGCGACTGGAAGCCGGCCTTGCGGGCCTCGCGCACCTGCTCGACCAGCTCCGGCACGCGGGCGGCGACGGAGTCACCCTCGGGGAACTGGGTGTTGATGAACATGCCGATTTTCATGGGAGTCTTTCCTGCTTAGCGGTCGGAGAAGAGAACGCCGCCTTTGGCTTTGTTCTCTTTGGAGGATTCGATGATCTGCACCAGCACGCGGTCCGCGGCGACGTCAAAATTGCGGACGACGGCTTCGGTGATGTCCTTCACCAAAGCGCGCTTCTGGTCGAGGGTCCGGCCCTCGATGGCGTGGATATAGACTTCGGGCATGGGTCGGTCCTTTGTTGGTCAACGCGTGGGTCACGTCCGCCGCCCCGTTTCCCCCACTCCGTCATCCCCGGACTTGTTCCGGGGACCACAGCGGCAGAGGCGGCAACCTTGGTCCCCGGGACGAGCCCGGGGATGACGGAGTGGGGGGGAGGTCGTCCGCCCCATACCGCAAACCCGCCCGCCCGTCTTCCTCTGGCCATCCAGCGCACCCTATGGCACAGCAGAGGCAAGCCAATCGAGGGAACCACCACCATGACCGGATCTGTCAAAATCACCGTCAAGGACTACATCGCCACCATCGTGATGGACCGCCCGCCGGTCAACGCGCAGAACTCCGAATTCCGGCAGGAGCTGATCGCGGCCTTCGACTCCATGACCGACCGCGACGATGTGCGCGTGGTCATCCTGACCGGCACCGGATCAATGTTCTCCGCCGGCGCCGATATGCGGGAACGGCCGAACCCCGAGAACAAGGGCGAGTACTGGCATTTCAACCGCCTCGCCCGGGAAAGCTTCAACGCCATTCAGGAATGCTCCAAGCCCGTCATCGCCGCGGTGAACGGCCCGGCTTTGGGCGCCGGTCTCGGCCTGGTGGCACATTGCGATATCATTCTGTGTTCGGAAAACGCCGTGCTCGGCATGCCGGAAATCGATGTCGGCCTGGCCGGCGGGGCGGCGATGCTGCAAACCCTGTTCGGCAAGTCCCGCGCCCGGCGCATGTTCTTCACCGGCTGGCGCGTGCCGGCCGATGAACTCTACCGCACCGGCGTCGCCGAATGCTGCGTGCCGCTGGAGCAATTGATGCCGGAGGCGATGAAACTCGCCACCGAAATCGCCTCCAAAACCCCCGTCGGCATGCATTATGCCAAGCAGTCGATGAACACGACCATGCACATGCCGCCGCGCGATGGTTACCGGTGGGAGCAGGGGGTGACCGTCATGCTCTCGCGCACCGAAGACGCGCAGGAGGCGCGCCAGGCCTTCATCGAAAAGCGCAAGCCCGTCTGGAAGGGGCGCTGAGCATGCGCCGCCTGCTGCTCACCTGCGCCGCCATGCTGCCGCTTGCCGGCCAGGGGGCTTCACAGGCGGCGGAGGTCAAAATGGCGGTGCGGACCGATGCCAGTTCGATCGATCCGCACTACCACGTCTACACGCCGAATTCGGCGGTGTTCAAACACATCTTCGACACGCTGGTGCTGACGGGATCGCGTGGCGAGCTCCGGCCCGGCCTCGCGGAATCCTGGAAGACCATCGAAGACGACGTTTGGGAGTTCAAACTCCGCCCCGCTGTCACCTTCCACGACGGCAGCCCCTTCACGGCCGAGGATGTGGCCTTTTCCATCGCCCGCGCCCCCAATGTGCCGAACAGCCCGTCATCCTATGCGCAATACACCAAGCTGATCGCCGGCACCGAGATCGTCGATCCCCTGACCATCCGTATCCGCACCAAAGGCCCGGCGCCGACATTGCCGATTGATCTGGCCTGGATCGCGATCGTGTCGAAAAAGGCGGCGGAGGGGAAAGCGACCTCGGATTTCAACAGCGGCCTCGCCGCGATTGGCACCGGTCCCTACAAATTCGTGGAATGGGTGGCAGCCGACCATCTGACGCTGGTAAAGAATCCCACGTATTGGGGCGGTGCGGAGCCCTGGGACCGCGTGACGCGGCGCGCCATTCCCGCCGATGCGCCCCGGGTCGCGGCGCTGCTGGCCGGTGACGTGGATATTATCGAGGGCGTGCCCGCCGTCGATCGCGCCCGCATCGCGGGGATGAACACCCTCTCGCTGTTCGAATGCGACGCCTTCCGGATCATCTATCTGCACATGGACTCCGGGCGCGACGTCTCCCCGCAGATCACCGATGCCAGCGGCGGCAAGCTGGATCGCAACCCGTTGCGGGACGCCCGGGTCCGCCGCGCCATCAGCTATGCCATCAACCGCCCGGCTCTGACCGATCGGCTGCTCAGCGGCCAGGCGCATCCGGCCGGGCAATACATCCCGCCCGGCACACCCGGCGCCAGCAAGAACCTGCCGCCTATTCCCTATGAGCCGGACCTGGCGAAAAAACTGATGAAGGAGGCCGGCTGGGAAAGCGGCTTCAACGTCGTGCTGAACGGCTCCAACGACCGCTACCCCAGCGACGCCCAGGTCACCCAGGCTGTCGGCCAGATGCTCGCGCGGATCGGCATCAAGACCGAGGTCCAGACCATGCCCGCCGCCATGCTGTTCAGCCGTGGCAGCAAGCTTGAATTCTCCATGATGCTCTCCGGCTGGGTCGGTTCGGGGGGAGGCCTCCTCGCCCATGACCGCGCTGATGGCGACTTATGATGCCAAAACCGGCCTGGGCCCGTCCAACCGCGGCCGCTGGTCCAACCCCGCTTTCGACGCGGCTTTAGGAGAGGCGCTCCGCACCCTGGATGATGCCAAACGCAACGCCCTTTATGCCAAAGCGGCGGAAATCGCGGTCGAGGACATGGGCGTGGTCCCGGTCTATTTCACCATCAACACCTGGGCGACCCGCAAGGGGCTGAGCTACGAGGCTCGTGGCGATGAGCTGTCGCTGGCGATGGGGCTGAAGCCGGCGAAGTAGGGGGCGGTCGCAGATGGTGCCGGTTAAGCGTCCTTGCGTCGGTTAGTGTGGGGCGCAAGCCCTCACCGTCATGCCGACGAAGGTCGGCATCCACGCCTTGTGAGAGGCAGAAGGTGAAAGTCGTGGATGCCG
>CAIUPC010000497.1 GCA_903900905.1 uncultured Acetobacteraceae bacterium | reverse complement strand
GAAGAGGTTGGCCAACAGTTCAACGTGACTCGCGAGCGAATTCGCCAGATCGAGGCGAAGGCGCTGCGCAAGCTGAAGCACCCGAGCCGGAGCCGGAAGCTGCGCAGCTTCCTGGATGATTGATGCTGACGCGGCTGCGGGGCCGCATCCATTGTGGCCCCGTGGTGAATTCTTGCGATCCATCAACCCGCACTAATCCCGGTATCGCCCCCTGCCCGCGACCGCGCTAAACTCCCGCTCAGACAGGGGGCGCGGACAGAATGCTGGACTCGACGGTGCGTGTGGCGGTGACCGTGACCTTTCTGCGGATGGACCGCCGCCCGGCGGACCCCGCTCCGCCGCTGCCGCCCGGCTACACGATTGAGCGCGCCACCCATCCCAGTGTTGCCTTCTATCGTTACCTCTATAACACCGTCGGCGCTGACTATGTCTGGTGGCTCCGCCGCACCGTCCCCGACTCCGAAATCGCCGAGCTCATGGCCGATCGGCATGTGTCCATTCACACGCTGTATCATGAGGGGGAGCCGGCGGGGTTCTTCGAGCTGGATAGCCGCAACTGGCAGGATGTGAACCTCAGCTATTTCGGGCTGATGCCGCATGCAGTGGGCACCGGTATTGGCTACCGCTTCCTGCGTGCCGCGATCCAGGCGGGCTGGGACATGGTGGGCGCGGAGGGCATGACGGTGAACACCTGCACGGCGGATCATCCGCGGGCGCTGCCGACATATCTGCGGTCCGGCTTCCGGCAGACGCGCCAGGCGCGGGAGGTCTGGAACATCCCGACCCGGTTGGGCCTGCGCATTCCGCCGCATCTGCGGGCCTAGAGCGGGATGACCGCTGATAGGCGCGGCCATCCCGTTCCAGGCTCTTGTCTAATCGCGGGATTCAGACCTCCGGTGATTCCACCTACGGCCATCCCGCTCTAATCGGATCCCACCATCCGATGCAGCCGCTCCAGCGAGCGGTCGCGCAGACCGAGGCCGTTCAGCGCCGCCACCGTCTCCCGCAGATAAGCGCGGCAGGTGCCCAGCGCGCCGCTCGCCGTTGCCAGGCGTTCGGCGATCAGCGCCTCATCCAATCGCCCGGCGTAGCGGGGGTAATCGCGATTGACCACGAAGGTCGCGGCGCGCACCGGGCCGTCCTCGGTCATCACCCGCACCCAGCGGGAGCGATAGGCACCGGTGAACAACTCCCGCCGCCAAGGAAGCAGGAGTTCCTCCCGCGCCCGGTCCGCCGGCACCCGGAACAAGGCGCCCTGGCAGGAACCGCCACGATCCAGCGCCAGCATCAAACCGGGGTTCTCAGGGGAGCCTCGGCCCATCCGCAGCCACAGGCAGTAGCGCCGGTGCCAGCCTTGCACTGTCCCGCCGCGGCGTTCCGCGAAGTGGAAGGCGGGGTTCCACATCAAGGAACCATAGCCGAACAACCACACGTCTTCGCGTGACCCATGCTCCGCCAGCTTTGCATCCAAATCGGCCTGGATCGCCGCATCGGATTGGAACACGGTGTCGGCCGGCGCGCGCCGCTTCGCTTCCTCCATCAGGGAGCCATCAAGCAGCCTCTCCCGCGTGACGATCATCGGTTCTTCGGTCATGCCTCTATCCTTGCCGCGCCAGGCCGGCGCCAGCGGTTAAGATCGCGTGAAGACCGAAGCCCAGGAACAGGACCCCAGCCAAGCGCGCCACCCATAGTGCGTGCCGACGGTAGAACCGGCGGACGGGCCCGGCGCCAATCAAAGCGATCAGTACGATATCGGCGCACACAAAACCGGCGCAGGCAGCGGCGAGCAGCGGCGGCAGCGACTCCCAGCCCAGCGATGCTGCATGCGCGGCCAAAGAAGCGGTGAACATAGCCACCGCCACCGGATAGGCTTTGGGGTTGGAAAGGCCGAAGGCCAGGCCGCGCATCAGCGGCCGCTTCGGCTCGGTCGACAGTGCCCCGCCTTCCCCCAGCCGGGCCGTCACCCCGCCATAACCGAGCCAGCAGAGATACAGTCCGCAGCCCAGGCCGAGCAGATCGAAGACCAAGGTGCCAATGGTGCGGGCGCCGATAATGGCGGTGAGCGCCAGCGTCGCCCAGAGGATATCGCCAGCCAGATGCCCGCACAGAAACATGGCTCCAGCGCGGCGGCCTTGCCCCGCGCCGATGCCCAGCAAGGCCAGAAAGGCCGGCCCCGGCGCCAAAGAATAGGCGGCGCCGGAGACAGCAGACGCAATCAGCAGGCTGGCATTCACCCACCGAAGCCTTGATCCCAGGGCTCCGGCAGCATGATGTAGCCGTCGCCGCTGCGGGTCAGAT
>CAIUPC010000496.1 GCA_903900905.1 uncultured Acetobacteraceae bacterium | reverse complement strand
TTCATACCCGCCCAGAAGCGGCGCATCGGCGTCAACATCCATGGACAATGTCGCGATGGCACCATCGCAGGCGATCTTCCAATGCCGGTAGCGGGAAGGGTCGGTTTGGAAATCGATCATCGATTGGCTTCCTGAAGGCGGTTTTTAATGAAGGCGACGATGGTCGCGATGGTATCGTCCTTGGCTTCCAGATGCGGGGAATGCCTGGCATCCGGAATCTCCCAGATCTCCGCGGGAACGCCGACATGGCGCTGCAGCACCTGCAACTGAGCATCTGAACCATAGGGATCGTCTTCACCCTGCAGCCCCAGGATGGGTACCTGGATCGCTTCCAGATAGCGGACGATATCAAATGCCCGAAAACGAGGGTCGAGCCAGGCACCATTCCACCCATGGAAGGCCCCGTCGACATCATCGTGGTAGCGGGCCATCTTCGTGCGCAAATCCGTTGTTTCATAAGCGGTTTTGATTTGCGCGATACTGGCGATGTTCAGCTCTTCAACGAAGAAATGCGCGGCCATCATGACCACCCCCGTCAGCCGCTTGTCTCGTGTCCCGCCGGCATGAATGGCAGCGATGGAGCCACCATCAGAATGGCCGACGGTGATGGCCTGGCGAACACCGATCTGATCCAGAACTTTGGGCAGTATCTTGAGCGCTTCTTCATGCATGTAGGTCATCGGCCGAGGCAAGGTCACCGAATCTGATCGGCCGTACCCGAACCGGGAATAAGCAAATACCCCGCATCCTGTCGCGGCTTGCAGGCGTTCGGGAAAGTCACGCCACAGTTCAACACATCCCAGACCCTCATGCAGTAACACCAGGGTCGGGGCGACATCCGGCGACGGCCCCCACCAGGCACCTTCCATATGGCGGCCATCAATGACGAGATCTTTGGCGTGCATCAGATGTCCCTGAGCCGGAAGCGCTGAATCTTACCGGTCGCGGTTTTTGGCAATGTATCGCAGAAGACGATCCAGCGCGGGTATTTCCACACACCTATCCGGTCTTTGACATGCGCTTTCAGGGCTTCGGTTAAAGCGCTGGCGTCCGCGGAAGGATCTTTCAGAATGACGAAAGCCCGTGGCTTGGTCAGACCGTCACCATCCTGATGGCCGACAACGGCCGCCTCAAGCACGGCCTGGTGGGAGATCAAAGCTTCCTCGACCTCAAACGGCGACACCCACACGCCGCTAACCTTCAACATCTCGTCGCTGCGGCCTTGGTATCGGAAATAGCCCTCGGCATCACGGATGTAGGTATCGCCGGTGTGGGTCCACTCCCCCCGGAAGGTTTTGCGGGTTTTTTCGCGCTGGTTCCAATAGCCATCGGCTGCGGATGGGCCGCGCACAACGAGTTCGCCGGCCTCACCGTTCGGAACAATATGGCCATGGTCATCCAGGATTTTCGCCTCGTATCCCGGCACCGGCTTCCCGCTGCTGCCATAGCGGATATCATCAGTTTGGTTGCTGACAAAAATATGCAGCATCTCCGTCGAGCCGATGCCGTCGAGGATATCCGTCCCGACCAACGCTTTCCAACGCAACCCAATGTCCGCCGGCAGCGCCTCACCCGCTGAAATACAGCGGCGCAGACGGCCGGACCTAGCCCCCGGCCCGATCATCGGATGCGCCAGCAGCGACGCGTAAAGGGTCGGCACACCTCCAAACATCGATGGGTTGTATTTCTCCATCACGCCCAGAACCGCATCCGGGGTCGGGCGGTCGGGCAACAATACCGCGGACGCCCCGACGGCCATCGGAAAGGTCAGGCTGTTCCCCAAACCATAGGCATGAAACGCCTTGGCGACGGAAAACATCGTATCGGAAGGCTCAATCTTCAGCACCTGACTGCCATAAGTGTCGGCCGTATGACGCAGATTCACGTGCGCGTGCCGCACACCTTTCGGTGCACCGGTCGAGCCTGAAGAATAGAGCCAGAAAGCCACCTCGTCCGGCGATACTGGCATCGTCCCGGTCTCGGGATTGCCACTGACAAGGAAATCCGGGAATGCGATGCCGAGCGGGACATCAGCGACGCCGCCATCTGGCTGGGAGACGATGACCTGGCGCAAATCCGGAAGCGACCGAAAGACATCCAATAACGGCCCCGCGAGTGGCGCGGACACGACCACAGCCTCTGCCCGGCTATCGGCCAAAATATACCGCGTCACGTCTGCCGTCAGTAGCGTATTGATCGGCACTGGTACAACACCCGCCTTCAATGCGCCCCAAAAGGCTATTGGGAAGTCGATTGTATCCAACAAAATCAGTGCGATCCGCCGCTCCCGCCCGATCCCGCCAGCTTGCAAAGCGCCGGCGAAACGGGCTGACTCCCGCGCCAATGCCGCGTAAGTCTGGGTGCGCCATGGATCGATGAACGCGGTGCGATCACCATTCCCCTCTCGCGGATGGCGATCCAGGAACCAATCGACGGCGTTGCCTGCGATACTTTCGGTCATGCTGTTCCCTTGGCTCATTCCTGGCCCTTATCCCAATAGCCGCATATTATGGCGCGAGCGCACGCGCCAGTCTAAGATTGTGACCTCAGAACCGGAGACCGTCCGATGCAGATCAAAAAGGGCTTCAAACAGATGTTGGCGGAAGCGAACATCGAGATTCAGACGCTGACGCCAGAGGAAGCAATCCTGCTGGTGGGTGCGCCCGAGGTGCTGTTCGTTGATCTGCGCGATCCCCGTGAGCTGGACCGCGAAGGGCGCCTGCCTGGGGCATTCTTATGCACCCGCGGCATGATGGAATTCTGGATCGATCCGGAAAGCCCCTACCACAAGCCAGTGTTCGCCGAACCCAAGCGGTTCGTGTTCTTCTGCGCCGGC
>CAIUPC010000495.1 GCA_903900905.1 uncultured Acetobacteraceae bacterium | reverse complement strand
TGTTAGCGGCGGTGAAAACCCGCGCATAAACGGCGCGTCTTCGTTCCACATATAGCCTGTATTGATGGGACGGCGTGATTTCGGCGATCGACCCGATGGCCTGGCGCCGCGCGGGATCAGTGTCGCCCCGTCCGCGTCGAGGACGCCGCCGTGCTCGCGGCCGTCAAGGACGCTTCGCGCCGCGAAGACGCGGTGCCCTGCGGGCATCCTTGACCGCCGCTGCGCGCGACGGCTTTGGCACGCTCAGGTCGGGACGGCGGGATGGCCGTCCTGATCGAACATCGGGATGGCTGTTTGGTTGAGCGTGCCATGGACCGTGGCACAGCGGGGATGGTCAGAACGATTGTTCGCCGCCGCCAGTATCAACCCGTGGGTCGGGGGCCGCGTAACCCTGCTGCTCTTTCAGCAGATCGCGAATCTGATCACCGTGCAGCAGCAGGATCCTGTCCCGAAGATCGTCGACCAGTTCGAACACCGCCAGCGCCCCCTCCGCTGTCCAGAAGCGGGAGATCTCGATGGTGACCGGTCTCAGGTGCGCGGGCGGGTCTTCCGGACGGTTCACGCCTTGCCGCCCCGGCGCTGACGCGCCCGCTGCTCGGTGCGCTCGCGGGCCTCTTTGAACCTGTAGGAGTCGCCCTCGATCGAGACGATTTCCGCGTGGTGCAAAAGCCGGTCGACCAGCGAGACCACACAGGCGGCGTTGGGAAACACCTCGCGCCATTCGGCGAAGGGCCTGTTGGTGGTGATCAGCGTGCTTTTGTTCTGATAGCGGCGCGAGATCAGTTCGAACATCAGGTCCGCGTGCCGGTTCGAGTAAGACAGATACCCCACCTCGTCTATCACCAGCAGTTGTGGACGGGCGTAATGACGCAGACGGCGCCGTAAGGCGGAATCGCTGTCGAGCGCACAGAGATCGCCGAGCAACTGGCCCGCGCTGGTGAACAGCACGCTGTGCCCCTCGATCAGTGCCTGGTGGGCGATGTTCTGGCCAATGGTGGTTTTCCCGACACCGTTCGGTCCAACAAGGACGACATTGGTCGCGTCCGTCAGGAATTCCAGCGTCATCAGCGCGTCGACCGCGACGCGGTCGCAGCGTTTGGGCCATGACCAGTCGAAGTCGGCGAGCGGTTTGAACCGGCCGATATGGGCGGAACGGGCACGCCGTTCGAGGCCGCGCCGGGCCCGTTCCTGTTCCTCCCAACCGAGCAACGGCGTGAGCCAGGGTTCGGCCGCGATTTCGCTCCAGTGCGCGAGCAGTCCGTGCAAATTGAGCGCGGCGGCGCGGGCGCGTTGCGTGTCGGCTTCAGTCATCGTCGTGATCCTTGAGTTGGTCATAAGTCTCGAGCGCGTGTGGGCGCACCGGTGCGTCGCGATCACGCACATGCGCGGGCAGCACCAGGGCGACGGGCGGATCCGCGCCGTCCTGTTGACGCTGGCGTTCCAGCGCGAAGCGCACTGCGTTCGGATGCGGAACATCACGGTCCAGCGCCTCCAGGATGGCGGCCTGGACCGCGGCGACTTCGTAACGGTCGAGCAGACGCAGCAGACCGGCGGTGATGGCGCCGAGGTTGGCGCCGCGTTCGGCGGCGCGTTCGAGCAAGGTCTGGCTGGCGGGCACCGCCCGCGCCAGGCGGTCGTTGCCGCGATGTTGATGCGCCGCGTGTTTTTCGTCGGCCAGCGCCTGGACATGCGCCGGTTCCTCGATCCGTGCGCCCTTGTCGTGGCTGCGTGGATGGCGGGCCAGCACGGTGCCGCCGTCAACGACGCGCACCTCGTGGGAATCGGCAAGCACGGTCAGCACGCGCCGGACATGGGTATGCGGCACCGAGTAATCGTTCAGATCGAAGCGGACATAAGGTGTCTTGCCCACGGACACCGCGACCTGTTCAAGCAACGGCGCCGGATTGTCGGGCGGTGCCATCAGCCGCGAGCGTTCCTCGGCGAAAACCTCACGGACCGTGCGATCGGGTTCCCCCGGACAGCGCCGGTCAGCGGCCGGTCCATCGCTCCACGCCTCGGCCTGGGCGTTGAGATCGTCGATATCCTTGAAAGTCCGGGCGGCGAAGAATGAAGAGCGCACGTAACGGATGGCGCGTTCAACCCGGCCCTTCTCATTGCCGCGGGCGACCGCCACGGGCCGGGGTTCGTAACGATATTGTCCGGCGAAGTTCAGCAATGCCGGGTGGAAACGGATCGCGTCGCCACGCCGTTCCAGCACCACGCTTTTGAGATTGTCGTAGAGCAGGACGCGCGGCACCCCGCCCCATGCATCGAAGGCGGCGGCATGGCCGCGCAAAAAACTCTCCATCCGTGCGTTCAGAAAGAAGCGGAGAAAGACCTGTCGTGAATGACTGAGCACCATGACGAAGCCCATCAGCGGACGCCGCGCGCGGCCGATCTCCAGATGTCCGAAGTGAGCCCAGTCCACCTGCGCCTGTTCACCGGGCAGGGTGCGAAGACGCAGAAAAGCCTCGGCTTTCGGGCGCGGCCGCTGACAGGCGATCAAATGGCGGAAGTGATCGGGGCGGCCAGGGTAGCCGCGTTCACGAACCATTCCATACAGACGGCTTGCGGTCAGGGTCGGGAATGTTTCCAGCGTCTGGAGGATGAAGGGCAGATACGGGTCGAGCTTCGAGGCGCGCGGGGCCCCCACTCTGGGCAACCCGGCCTGCGCCAGCACCCGGCGCACCACGCTGTGATGGACGTGCAACTGCGCGGCGATGGTGCCGATCGTCCACTTCTCGACGTGATGGTAACGAAGGATCCGCGCTTCGATATCAGCTGGTGTCACCATGGCCGCGTCCTGTCCCACCGTGTCGCCGCTGACGGCCGCGACGGCGGCGAAATCCCTGACGGACGAGGTCCGGACAGCGCCGCCCGCACCAATGACAGTGCGAAACCGGCCGCCGAGGCCATTCACCCAGGTCTGTCGCGCCGCTCGCGATTGTCCGCGAACCCAGAGGCAGACAATCATCCGGCGATGGCGCGGGTGAACCATGATGCGTCA
>CAIUPC010000494.1 GCA_903900905.1 uncultured Acetobacteraceae bacterium | reverse complement strand
GGATGCCGACCGCCGTCGGCATGACGGTGAGAGGGCAGCATGCAACGCCAAACAACGCAGGGGCGTCCCTAAGAACATCCCCCCGGCCGGCTGAACAGGCACAAGGCCGGGCGTCCCTCGCGTTCGGCATCGTTGAAGCAGCCAATCGGGGAGTAGCCGGCGGTCGCATGATCCGCCCGCGCCACCAGGAAATTGTAGTGCGCGGTCGCGTCATCCAGCGCCGCGCCCGGAAACTGCGGCACGGGCTGGTCATGGCGCATGATCAGCAGCCGCATTTTGATCGCCGTCCCCTCCAGGCTCCGCGCCGGATCGAAATCGGCGTAATAGAGGGGCACATCGCGGTGCAGGTACGTGTAACCACCGCTGTCAAAAAACGTATCGCGTACCGCCAGCCCGCACAGCGCCGGCTGTTGCCGGGCCAAAGCGAAGGTTTGCAGACTGGCGCGCTCAAATTCCCACCGGCTGCCCAGCGGCGGCGAGGTGCCGAGATGCCAGGACAGGATCGCGAACAGGCCCAACAGTGCCGGGGTGCCGAAGCGGACCGCGTTCGGCCCCAGACGCGCCTGCAGCGCCCCCAGGATCGCGTTGCATCCCAGCGCGATCAGAGCCGGCGCCACGGCCAGCGTCAGGTAAATGAACCGCACCTCCTTATGCGGGACCGCCAGGTGCAGCAGCAGCGTGACCAGCGCCGCCAGGCCCAAAGCAGGGGCCCGCAAGCCGCCAATAATGGCCAGCACCAGCAGGATCGGGGCCGGGGACAGCGCAACCCAGAGGTAGGCGATGTAATAGAGCGGCGGCTCGACGCTGATCGCCGCGCTCATGCCCTCGATCGAGTTGCGGATATAGTTCAGCCACATCGATTGGAACGGCGCGCCCCAGGTGAACCAGTCCAACAAACCCGCCAGAGGCAGCGCGACCGCCAGGCCGCCCGCGATCAGCCGACCCCAGCGGGGCCAGTCCAGCCGGGTCTGCCACAGCACCACCACCCCGATGACCGGCGCGTATTGGTAGCGCAGGCAGAACGCCAGCCCGAACAAGGCCCCGGCCAGATACATTCGCCGGGGTAAACCATCGGGCCTGGACTCGTTCAGCCAGAGCGCGGCCAGCAACACATGGGTCGCCAGAACCTCCGTCATCACCGCGGGGGCGAACCAGATCAGATCGAACCAGATCGCGCTGAGCCCGCCCGCCAGGACCGCCCCCGCCATGCCATCCCGCCGTTCCGCCATGCGAAAGCCAACGTAAACAACGGACAAGGACGCCGCCGCGCAGAGCAGCCGGGTCAGCCTGATATAGGCCATCGGCTCATCGGTCAGGACGGACGTGATCCGCATCAGGACAGCGATGAGCCCGGGCAGGAACCAGGATCGGATGCCGTCAATGAACTCCCACGGCAGGACGCCGTTGCCGAACACCAGCCGGTGGGCCTGCTCAAAATACTGGAAGGTCTCGTCCAGAAAAACGACATAGACCTGGGTCCACAGCGCCACCGCGCGGATGGCGAAGGCGGCCACGAGGATGACCGCCAATGCACCGCCGCTGCGCTGCCTCAAGAAAGCCAGCCCCATGCCTCAGCGCCCCGGCCGGCTGTCGATCGGCATGCAGTTGGTGCGCCCGGAGTCCATGCAATCCTGCAACCGCGCGGACTTCTGCAACTCCCGCATCACCAGCCACACCACCGCCAGCAGGGCGACCGTGAACACCAGCCCGACCAGCGCCCGCAGCGGGGGCTTTGCCGGTTCGGCGGTCATCGCCCTTCCTCAACCGCATGGCACGCCACCTCCACGTCTCCCACCTTGGTGTGGCGTGGCTTTTCCTGGCGGCAGCGGTCATTGGCGAGGGGGCAGCGCGGATGAAACGCGCAGCCCGGCGGCGGGGCGATGGGGCTGGGCACTTCGCCGCCCACCGGCACCCGCGCCCGGCCGACATGATTCAAATCCGGAATGGCATCGAGCAGCAGCCGCGTGTACGGATGGCGCGGCGTCTGGAACACCGTATCGGCCGGGCCGATTTCGACGATGCGCCCGAGATACATCACCCCCAGCCGATCGGACATATGCCGCACAACGGCCAGGTTATGGCTGATGAAGAGATAGGTGAGGCCCAGCGTCCGCTGCAGATCTTTCATCAAATTCAGAATCTGCGCCTGCACCGACACGTCCAGCGCGCTCGTGGGCTCATCGCAAACCAGGAAATCCGGCTCGGAGGCGAGCGCCCGGGCGATCGAGATCCGCTGCCGCTGCCCGCCGGAGAACTCATGCGGGTATTTGTCCCCATCCGCCGCGGTCAGCCCAACCTGCGCCAGCAAGGTGCCCACCCGGCCGCCGACAGCGCTGCCTTGCGCCAGATTAAACTGGCGAATGGGTTCGGCGACGATGTCGCGCACCCGCCAGCGCGGATTCAAGGAGGCATAGGGATCCTGAAAGATCATGTTCATGCGCCGCCGCAGCGCCGGCTGGGCCCGTGCCGCGCTCAGATCCTGCCCGGCGAACCGGATGGCGCCGGCGGAGGGTTCGTACAATCCAACCGCCAGCCGTGCCAAAGTCGATTTGCCGCAGCCGGATTCGCCCACCAAAGACAGCGTCGTACCCTCGGCCACCGCGAACGATACATCGTCGATGGCGCGCAGCAGCCGCCGCGGCTCCCGCGCCAGGGTGCGTTGCAGCCACGGCCGCGACACGTCGAAGAACTGCGATACGTTTGTGACGTCCAGCATGGTCATCGCCTCAACCATGCAGCCAGCAGGAGGCCATGCCGCTGCCGGCGGGCCGTAAATCCGGGCGCTCCTCGAAGCAGCGCGCGAAGACATCCGGGCAGCGGGGATTGAACGCGCAACCGCGGGGGATCGCATCCAGCCGCGGCATCGCGCCGTCGATCTGGCGCAGCCGCTCCGACCGATGCTCCAGCGAGGGAATGCTCTCCATCAGGCCCCGGCTATAGGGATGCGCCGGGTTCTGGATCACATCACGCACCGGCCCGATTTCCGCGATACGCCCGGCATACATCACCGCGACCCTGTCGGCGGTTTCCGCGATCACGCCCATATCATGGGTGATCAGCATGACGGCGGTGCCATGATCGCGGGTGAGGCGCTTCAACAGCGTGATGATCTGCGCCTGCACGGACACGTCGAGCGCGGTTGTCGGCTCGTCCGCCACGACCAGTTTCGGCTCCGCGCACAGCGCCAGGGCGATGACCACCCGCTGCCGCATCCCGCCGGAAAACTCGTGCGGATAGGCGTTGATCCGCTGCGCCGCGGCGGGGATGCCGACCTGCTCCAGCCAGCCGATCGCCCGCGTCCGCGCCTCCGCCTCCGTTATCGGCAGATGCGTGCGCATCGTTTCGGTCAGTTGGCGGCCGATGGTATAGAGCGGGTTGAGCGTGGTCAGTGGATCCTGAAAGATCGAGCCGATACGCCGACCCCGGATGCGCCGCATGCGTTCCGGCGGCAAAG
>CAIUPC010000493.1 GCA_903900905.1 uncultured Acetobacteraceae bacterium | reverse complement strand
CGCCATGTCGGGCCTGGCCATCAAGATCGTGAAGCGCTCCGATACGGCGAAAGGCTTCGAAGTGTTGCCACGACGCTGGGTTGTCGAACGTACCTTCGCATGGTTGAACCGATGCCGCCGCCTTGCGAAGGATTTCGAAAATCTTACATTTATGGCAGTTGCATTTATCAAGTTCGCGTCGATACGACTGATGATCCGTAAATTACGGAATTCACGTTAAGACTTTTCGGACGGACTCTTAAACCTTCGCCCTTATAGCAATACAGGCAGGCCGGATGTCCCAGCCGGCCTGTCGCAAGGAGAGACGCGATGTACACCCATCTCGCTCTCTTATTGTTGCTTGTAGTGGTTCTTGGCCTCGAAATCAAGATCCGCTTCCCGCGGCGATAAGGGAGGGCCGGCCCGTTCGCGGGTCGGCCAACCCCTTGCTGGACCACTTTCCCCCACCCGGGCTAGGCTGCGGTCATGAAAACCATGCGCAACTCCGTCTGCCCGCACGACTGCCCCTCCACCTGCGCGTTGGAGGTCGAGGTCCTCGCCAATAACCGTATCGGCACCGTCCGCGGCGCCGAGGACAACAGCTACACCGCCGGCGTCATCTGCGCCAAAGTCGCGCGCTATGCCGAGCGCATCCACCATCCCGACCGCCTGATGCACCCGCTGCTGCGCACCGGCCCCAAAGGCTCCGGCCAGTTCCGCCAGATCAGCTGGGATGAAGCGCTCGACCGCATCGCCGGCGAATTCCAGGCAACCACCGCGAAACACGGCTCCACCGCCGTTTGGCCGTTCTTCTTCGCCGGCACGATGGGGCTGGTGCAGCGCGACGGGATCAACCGGCTGCGCAACGTCATGCGCTACTCCCGCCAGAAAATGACCATCTGCACCACCCTGCCCGAGATCGGCTGGCTCGCCGGCGCGGGCATGAGCCGTGGCCTCGATCCGCGCGAAATGGCGAAATCCGACCTGATCGTGGTCTGGGGCGGCAATCCCGTCGCCACCCAGGTCAATGTCATGACCCATATCACCCGCGCCCGGAAGGAACGCGGCGCGCAGCTGGTCGTCGTCGACCCCTACCGCACGCCCACCGCTGCGGCGGCCGATATCCACATCGCCCCGCGTCCCGGGACCGATGGCGCGCTGGCCTGTGCGGTGATGCACATCGCCTTCCGTGACGGGCAGGCTGACCGTACTTATATGGAACGATACACGGATGTTCCGGCAGCGCTGGAGGCACATCTGCGCACGCGCGGCCCCGAATGGGCCTCCGCCATCACCGGCCTGCCCGTCGAAACCATCGAAGCGTTCGCAAGGCTGTATAATACCACGCAGCGCAGCTTCCTCCGCCTCGGTTATGGTTTCGCGCGCGGTCGCAATGGCGCGGCGAATATGCACGCTGTTTCCTGCCTGCCCGCTGTCACCGGTGCGTGGCAGCATGAAGGCGGAGGCGCGCTCTGGTCCAATCGCGGCATGTATGGGTGGAACAAAACCCTGATCGAGGGTCTGGACGCAGCCGACCCGGGGATCCGCGCGCTGGATATGAGCCGGGTGGGGAGTGTGTTGACCGGCGATCGGTCGGAATTAAAGGACGGCCCGCAGGTCCATGCGATGCTGATCCAGAACCAGAACCCGCTGGATGTCTGCCCCGACAGCAATCGCGTCCGCCGCGGCTTCGGGCGGGAGGATCTGTTCGTCGTGACCCACGAACAATTCATAACCGAAACCGCTCGCTGGTCCGATATCGTGTTGCCCGCGACCATGTTCATGGAGCATGATGATCTGTATCAGGCCGGCGGCCATAGCCATATTCAAATTGGCCCCAAACTGATCGACCCACCTGGCGAATGCCGATCGAATCACGAAGTCATTCAGGCGCTGGCACAGCGGCTTGGGGCAAAACATCCGGGCTTCGACATGACCGCGATGGAGATCATCAACGCCACACTGAAAGCCTCCGGCAAACCCGATGCCGAAACGGTGCTGCGGGAACGCTGGATCGATGTGATGCCAAAAGCCGAGGACGCGCATTACCTGAACGGCTTCGCCACTAAAGATAAGCGCTTCCATTTCGCACCCGACTGGGCGGCGCTCGGCGACAACCACGCCGGCATGCCACCACTCCCCGATCACATGCCCAATATCGACGACGCCGCCCCGGATCGCCCGTTCCGGCTGGTCACCGCTCCGGCGCGGTCGTTCCTGAATACGAGCTTTACCGAAATGCCCACCGGCCGCAAACGCGAAGGCAAACCGCTGGTCTTCGTTCACCCCGACGATGCCACCGCCTATGGTGTTACCGAGGGCGCCCGCGTGACGCTGGGCAACAATCGCGGGGAGGTCGTGCTCCACGCCAAAATCGTGACCGGCAGCCAGCCCGGCGTCCTCGTCGCCGAAAGCGTCTGGCCCAGCGAATGCTTTGAGGGCGGCATCGGCATCAACGCCCTGACCAGCGACGACCCCGGCCCGCCACTCGGCGGGGCGGTCTTCCACGACACCGCGGTGTGGTTAAAAGCCAGTTGAGGCGACCAACCATCGCGTTTTATGGTATCAATAGAAACTGACTAACCGGACAAGAACGGAACAACACACATGACCAACCTGCGCAGCGGCGTCTTCCTGGCGCCCTTCCACGACCTGAAGGAAAACCCGATCCTCGCGCTGGAGCGGGATATGGAGCTCCTCCAGCACCTCGACGCCCTCAACTACAACGAAGCCTGGATCGGCGAGCATCACTCCGGCGGCTTCGAAATCATCAGCTCGCCGGAAGTCTTCATCGCCGCCGCCGCCGAACGCACAAAGCATATTCGCCTCGGCACCGGCGTGGTGTCGCTGCCCTACCACAACCCGTTCATCCTCGCGGATCGCATGGTGCAGCTGGATTACCAGACACGCGGCCGCGCGATGTTCGGTGTTGGCCCGGGGTCTTTGGTCCATGATGCCAAGAAAATCGGCATTGTTCCGGCTGATCAACGCCGGATGATGAACGAATCGCTGGATGTGATCATCGAGCTGATGAACGGCGCGACGGTGAACCGCAAATCCGACTGGTTCACGCTCGACGATGCCAAACTGCAACTGCCGCCCTATACGCGCCCGCGGATGGAGATGGCGGTAGCCGCCGCACGCTCCCCGGCCGGGGCGCTCGCCGCCGGCCGCCACGGCCTCGGCATGCTGTCGATCGGTGGCACCAGCGACGACGCGATGACGCATCATGCCAACAATTGGGGCCTGTACTCCGAACAGGCGAAGCTGCATGGCCATGTCCCGGATCGTAAGAACTGGCGCCTGGTGACGCTGATGCACATCGCCGAAACACGCGAAAAAGCGCGGGAGAATGTGAAGCACGGCCTCGACGCCTTCTGCGACTATTTCCGCGACGTCGCGACCTTCCCGATCGTGCCGGGCGATATCACTGATCGCTACGAATACATGGTCAGCAGCGGCATGGCCTGTATCGGTACGCCCGATGACGCGATCGCCTTCATCCAGCGCCTGCAGAAAGGCTCCGGCGGTTTCGGGGTCATCATGGAGTTGGCGCAGAACTGGGCTGATTGGGCGGAGACCAAGCGCCACTACGAACTGATGGCGCGCTACGTCCACCCGCACTTCCAGTCCTCCCGCGAGTGGCGCACCGACAGCTACGCCTATGCCCGCGATCACCACGATGAGTTCACCGGCCAGTCCGGCGCCGCCGTGCAGGCGGAGATCGATCGTCTCGCGGCGCTGAAGCGGGCGGCGGGGAACTAAAGCGACGCCCGAAGATATCTGATCCCTGTCGATACGTTCCTACGTCATCCCCGGACTTGTTCCGGGGATGACGGGGGGATAGTCCTTACCGCGCGCCAGCTACGCCGCAAGCGCGACCATCTCCCGCACCCCGGCATTGTCGAGCGTATCGACCCGCAGGGCCAAGGCGATCAGCGCCTCCGCCTTCTCCGTCGGCAGTCGCCGTGAAAGGCAATCGCGCACCTTCACCAGATGATCCTCCTCGCTGATTGGCGGCGTGCCCCAGATGCCCTTGGGACCGTTGCAGCGCGTGTGCAGTTTCGTGCCGTCTTCCATCTCGATCTCAGCTTCGAGCCACATCTTATCGAACCGCGCCGGAATCTCCCGCGACATGTTCATCGTGATTTTATCCAGCAGCGCCACCATATCGGGGCGCACGACTTCTTCATCGGTGAACGTATCGATCTTCGCCCCGCCGCGCAGCAGCCCGTTCGCGAAGGTGTATTGCAGGCTGAATTTGCCCGCCAGGCCGGTGTCGGGATGCGGCCGGTTCACATAGGGCATCACCGGCGTTGTCAGCGTCACCGCCTTGATCTTCGACGGATCGGCCACCCGCGGCTTCAACGCCATGCCGGCGGTGATGGCGAAATGGGTGCCGAACTGGCTTGGGAACATTTTCACCGCGTAGCCGGGGGAGACGATGCGCCAGGGCGCGCCGAAATTCAGCAGATCCCGCGGCTCAAACGTTTCGCCGAACATCATGCGGCCGTAGCCGTTGAAAGCCTCGAACGGTTCCGGATTGGCGTCGAAACCGTGGGAGGCGAGCATGGCGCATTCCAGCCCGGCACTCGCGGCGTTGCCGCAATGGGTCGATTTCGTCATCGTGCCGATATTGGCGGCCATACCGCCGCAGCGCGATGACGCCATGCCCAGCGCATAAGCCAGCTGCGGCGCCGTTAGCCCCAGCACATGCCCGGCCGCGACCGCCGAACCCATCGGCCCGACCAGAGCCGGCGGATGGAAGCGGATGCTACCGTTTTCATAAAGATGCCCGGCATGGCGGATCCAGCCCTGGATCTCAATGCCCTTAACCAGAGCCGTGATGACCTCCCGCCCCGAGACATCGCCGGTTTCCGCCAGCGCCAGGATGGCGGGCAGGGTGGTGGATAGCGCGTGGTTGGACGGCGTCCACATCGGCTCAAAATCCAGCACATGCATCGCCGCGCCGTTCAGCGCCGCCGCCAAAGTGGGCGCGGTGCGGAAGCCGAAACCGATAGCGGTGGCCGCGCCGCTGGCGCCGAAGCCGCGGTAATGTTCCCCGAGAATCTGCATCGCCTCTTCTTCGGTCCCCGCGAGGGTGATGGACAGCCCGTCCAACACCAGCCGGCGGGCGGCGGCGATCGCCTCCGGCGTCAGGTCGTCATAGGTGGAGGCGACGATCTTCTCGCAGAGTTCGGCGGTGACGGTCATGGACGGGATCTCCCATTTTTCGGCGTGCGTTGACCGGATGTTAACCATTTTCCCTTGCGTTTCGGGAGATGGGGTTGGCGGCTAAACGATATTTTCTGCGGGGTGCCGGAGGGAATGCCGCGTTATTTAGGGTTGGCACCGATGTAACGGCGGCGCGGGACCCGGTTCCCCGCTGATCGTGTGGTTATTCAATCGCCCAGTGCCGGACAGCACATCCTGAGATGAAAACACGGGTCATTGTGGATTCACCGGCGAGGACAGGCCCGCCAGAGAGACAAACCCGAAGGAGACCATCATGACCCAGAATCATACCGATATGGCCCAAAACGCCCGTTCACTGACCCTCACTGAACTCGACCGCGTCAACGGCGGTGGCGGCACCCCGGCGGATGCCAAGGCAGTTCAGACCGCGTTGCCGCTGCGGGCGTCCGGGCGCATGCAGACTCTCGGCGAGATGCTCGCCGCCCTGACGAACGATTGGAGCGCCTTGTTCCACTAGTTCCCCGGCTGAGTGCCTCGGCGATGCCGGATGTCAAAGCGGCCCGGGCGATGCCGGGCCGTTGAACCTGGTGACCTGGCCACCGGTGTCCACCATAGGCTACACGCCGGCCCTAACCGATCCTATTTCGGATCGATGTCCAGCCGCGGCGTGTCGCCCCCCTTCCGCAGCGAGAGCGTGTCTTCAACGTCGAGCCATCCGTCATGATGACGTTGATCTCGTGGTCGTCTTGAATGAATCACCAGATGGTTTTCACCCCATAACGGGGGAAAATCCCGTCATCGGTCACGATCGTAAAATCCTGCGCCAGGGCCGTCGCGATCAGCATGCGGTCCATCGGGTCCTTATGGTGCGCGGGCAGAGCGTTGGCGCGCTCACAGTCCTCCCACGTCAAAGGCATCACGCGGTAGCCGGCGGTCGCGAGCCAGGAGGCGAAGCTGCCTTCATATCCGGCTGGCGTCGGGCGCGGCAGTTTGCCGAGCGCGGCTTTCCGCGTGATCTCCCACACCGTGATGGGCGACACGAACAGATCGGCTGTGCGCATAATGTCCAGGGTGGCCGAACCCATGGTGGCGCCGCCGTAGCCGTGGAAGACAATGAGGGCGCAGGCGTCGACCAGGAAAATCAAATCGGCCAGCCCTCGTCGCGCTGTTCCTCGTCGGTGAGGGGGGCGAAAGCGGCCTTGTCGTAGCTGCCGACCCAGCCCCAATCGCCTGGCGTGCGGAGCATGCCGGTTGGGGCGCCGACGATACGCGCGACCGGGCGGCCGTGGCGGGTGATCGTGATTTCGGCACCGGCGCTGGCTTCGGTGACCAGCGCGGAGATATGGGCTTTAGCCTCGGCCAGGGTGACGCGCTTATTCATGACCAATATTTTGGTCATTGGATGCGCGATGTCAAGTTTTTCGGCGTCCATTTACCGGATGTTAACTATTTCCTTTCAGCCTCTGGGAAGATGGCACCACCGCATTCCTATATCCCGCCCCCATCGCATCTGCCGGCATTTCCCGATGCCTACCGGGTAGGGCCGAAGGACAGAGCCATGAACCTCAGGCGTACCTTCCGGGGATACGACCGACGCACCGAACGATTGATCGAAGAAAACGCCGTGTCATACCAGTCCGCATAATGATTGACGTACGTGGGTCAATACCACCGTCATGGCGGGCGAAGCAGACTGTGTGAAAACTGTTTTCCGGCGAACGGGATTGAACCTCCGCTGGCGCAAGAGGTGGGCCTGCGCCGGGCTCAGGCCAGGTGCTCGATCAGCGCCTGGCATCCGAAGAGGCTGATAGCCCGGTTGATATTGTATCCGAGGACGGCAAACGCGGTCTCCGTGCCGGCTTTGAGCGTTCCACGCAGCAGAAACCGTCTTCCGAGATCGTCCTTGAGCGTCGCAAACGGGTGCTCGACCGTGCTCCGCCGGAGTCTCATCAGTGCGTCGCCGTCTTTGACCCGCTGCGCCATCCGTTCCAAGGCGGCATGATGCACATGCCGGTGGACGTAGCGGCGATCGGCGGTCGTGCAGTACTGTTTCAACGCGCAGCCGGAGCAGTCCTTCGCCCGGTAGCGTCGCTCCTGGTCGCGATTGCTGCCGCCATTGCGCAGTAGTTTGCGACCCGCCGGGCAGGTCATGGTGTCGGTCTCGGCGTCGTATTTGAACGCGTCCGCGGTGTAGAAGTCGCCGCGCTTGTTGGCCGGGCGCGGAGCGGGCACCGCGGCCATGATCCCGTTCGCCTCGCATTTGGCTGCATCGCTGGCATTGGCGTAGCCGCCGTCGGCGATCACCTGCAACGTGGCGGTGCCCAACACGGCCTTTGTCTGTCGCGCCGTCTGGTAGAGCAATCGGTTGTCCGTCGCCTCCGTCGTCACGTCATGATGGACGATCATGTGTGTGGCCGTGTCCACAGCAATTTGTACGTTGTAGGAGGGCGGCTTCGCGCCCTTGCCCGATCCCATCGGCCGCGCCTCCGCTTCACCGAGGACTCCGAGGGCGCGTTCGTCCGATGCCATCGCATCGCTCAGTTCCATCAGTTCCCCACGCCGGGTTCTCAACTTCTCCAACGCCTTAAGTGCCGGCCTGGTCTGCCTGTCGCTGGTGTCGTCGCCCTCCGCCGCGTCGGCGGCATCCATCTCAGTCAGATACGCGCCAATTTCGGCGTCCAGCTTGATCGTTGCCGCCGTCACCTCCTCCTTTGTCATCACTTTGCGACGGCTGGCCGCCGCTTGCAGCTTCGTGCCGTCGATGGTGGCAATCGCTTGTGTGAACAGCCCCATCTTGCGGCAGAACTGCACGAAGCTTCGGCAGGCGCCAGAGACGCCGGTGGGATTGTCGGCGCGGAAATCGGCGATGGTCTTGAAGTCAGGCCGCAAGGCGCAGGTCAGCCAAATGATCTCGAGATTGATCCGGCAGGCCCGCTCCAGCTTCCGCGAGGAACGCAGGTTATTGAGGTAGCCATATATATAGAGCTTCAGCAGTGTGGCCGGGTTGTAGCCGGGGCGGCCGGTGGCCTTGGGGAGCGCCCGCTCGAAACCAAGTTTATGAAGGTCGAGCGAGGCCACGAAGGCATCGATCACACGCACCGCGGCGTCGTCGTGCACGTAATCCTCGACCATGGCCGGCAGCAGCATGGGTTCGGTTCGGTCAGCGCCAACGATGAAGGCCATCCGTGGGGTCCCTTGAAACCGCGAATCGTTGTTGCGATTCTAGACGATTTCGGAGGAGTTTTCACACAGTCTGGCAGGCGGACCACCCACGACTTTGTCGCTCTGATCTGCAAAGTCGTGTGTGGCGGGCCGGAGCCTGTCCTCGGGCGGGCGAAGCCCGACCCGTGGGCCCGCCATGACGGTAGGGAGCGGCCGGTGCGTCAACGTCAAGGAGGATTGGTATCAGACTCGTTATTCGCGTCTGTGCGGGGCTTGGTCCAGTCCACACCAGACGATCCGGATTTCCTCGATCCCTATGAGATGGTCCCGGTATTGCTGCGCCCACAGAACGTCCCGTGCCGGTCTCCAACGCTTGTGTATTACCTGGAGCCGGAAGGAGACCCGCGCCACGTCGCCATGGCGCGCGATGCCATGCGGTCCGTCGTCTGACCCCTCACCCCACCAACGCCATCATCTGCCCCACCTCGGCCGCGGTCAGCGTATCGGCCCGCGACGCCAACCCAACCACCTGCTCGACTTTCTCCGCCGCCAGAGTGGTCCCCAAACAATCCCGCACCTTCACCAGATGATCCGCATCCGCGATCGGCGGCTGTCCCCACATGCCCTTCGGCCCATCGCATCGCGTTTCCAGCACCGTGCCGTCGGTCAACTCGATCCGCAGCCGCACATGCATGGTCTCGAACCGCGCGGGGATGGAATTATCCGTCTCCAGCACAATCTTCCCCAGCAGCGCCTGCATCGCCGGGCGGTTCAGCGCCGCCTCCGTGAAGGTGTGGATTCCCACATGACCATCCAGCAGCGCGCTCGCCATCGTGTATTGCAGGCTGAATTTGCCGGACAGGCCGGTCTCCGGGAACGGCCGGTTCACGTATGGCATCTTCGGCCCGGTCAGCGTCACCGCGCGGATCGCCGAGGCATCCGGCACGCGGCCATGCATCTCCAACCCAGCGGTAATTCCGAAATGGGTGCCGAACTGGCTGGGGAACATCTTGATCGCATAGCTCGGCGACGCCACCCGCCACGGCGCCCGGCCATAGAACAGCATCTCCGCCGGCGTGAACGTGCCGGTGTAGAACGTATTGGCATAACCCAACGGAGACTCGAACGTTTCGGTAGCCCCCGTGACCCCGGCCTCCGCCAGCAGCGCCGCCTCCAGCCCCATCGCCGCCGCCTGACCGCAATGGG
>CAIUPC010000492.1 GCA_903900905.1 uncultured Acetobacteraceae bacterium | reverse complement strand
GGCACCACCCCCTCCCCCCACCCCCCTCCCGCGTGGGGAGGGGGAGTCACTTCGCCTACCCTTACCTCTGGATGATCATAGCCCTCGCCGGCCACGTCGACCACGGCAAAACATCCCTCGTCCGCGCCATCACAGGCATTGACGCGGATCGGCTGCCGGAAGAAAAAGCCCGAGGCATGACCATCGACCTCGGCTTCGCGCATACCGCGCTGTCCGACGGTACGATCGTCGGTTTCGTCGATGTCCCCGGGCACGAACGATTTCTCACCAATATGCTCGCGGGTGTGTTGTCGATCGACAGCGTGCTCCTGGTGGTCGCCGCCGATGACGGGCCGATGCCGCAAACGCATGAGCATCTCGCCGTGCTGCGGTTGACCGGTATCGAAGATGTTGCCGTCGTCATCACCAAGATCGACCGCGTCGACGCCGCCCGGGTGACGGAGGTGGCGTCCTCCGTGGACGCAATTCTGGCGCAAGCCGGCTACAACGCCCCCACGATCATGCCGGTCTCCAGCATCACCGGCGCCGGGATCGAGGCGGTCAGCGCCTGGATCGCTGCCAAAGCCGCGGCCTGGCAGAGGCGCTCCGCCGCCGGGGGCTTCCGGCTGGCGATCGACCGCGGCTTCCTGGTGCCGGGTACCGGCCTGGTCGTCACCGGCACCGTCGCCAGCGGCACGGTCGCCGTCGGTGATCGGCTGCTGCTGTCGCCCAGCCACCTGGCCGCCCGGGTGCGCAGCATCCAGGTCCACCATGCCCAGGCCGAAATGGCCTCGGCCGGTGATCGCTGCGCGCTGGCGATCACGGGGGCGCGGATCGAGCGCACCAAAATCCATCGCGGCGACTGGCTGATCGCGCCCGCGCTGCACGCGCCCACGACGCACCTGGATGTGCTGCTGCGCACCATCGACGGCCGGGGCCTGAAACACGCCGACCGGGTGCATGTGCATAGTGGTGCCGCCAGCATTCGGGCCCGGGCGTTGGTTCTAGGCGCGCAGGACATGCGCCCGGGGGAGGAAGGCTTCGTCCATCTCGTCCTCGACCGCCCGGCGGCGTCACTGAGCGGGGACCGGGTGATCCTGCGCGATGACGGAACCGGCCGGGTGGTCGCGGGCGGGCATGTGGTCGATCCCTTCCCGCCATCGCGCCGGGTGCCGCGCGAACAGCGGCTGGCCTCGCTGACGGCGCTGGTCCAGGCCGATACAGCAGCGGCCTTGGCGGCGCTGCTGCGAGCCGAGGGCTGGGTCGATCTCGCCCGCTTCGCCCTCGCGCGTAATCTCGACAGCGCCACCGTCGCCGCCGCGGCAACCGCCCTGCCCGCCACCCGGATCGGCCGGCAATCCCGGCCGATTCTGATGTCGGACGAGGCCAGCGCCGGCCTCGGCCAGGCACTGCTGCGCACACTGCGGTCATGGCACGACAAGCACCCGGCTTTACCCGGCCCCGGTAAACCCGAACTGCTCGCCAGCCTGCGCGCCTGGCCGGAGGAGATCGCCGAAGCCGTCCTGCTGGATCGCCTGAGCGCCGGCGACATCGCCCAAACCGGGGCCGCCCTGCACCTGCCCGCCCATCGCGCGCAATTGGCACCAGCCGATGCGGCGCTGTGGAAACGGATCGAGCCCGCCATCGCCGCCGAACCCCTGCGCCCGCCGCGCGTGCGGGAACTGGCGGAGGTGCTGAAACTGGCACCGGATGACACCGAAGCCGCGCTGATCCGCCTGGAGCGCTTCGGCCTGCTGCTGCGCGTCGCCCCGAACCGCTTCTACCTCCCCGCCGGCGTCATCGCTTTGGGAGAGATCGCAGCGGCATTGGCGGCGGAATCCGAGGAGGCCGGCTTCACCGCCGGCGCCTTCAACCAGCGCAGCGGCATCGGACGCAATCTGACCATCCAGGTGCTGGAATACCTCGACCAAATCGGCTGCACCCGGCGCGCTGGCGAACCCCGCCATATCCTGCGTGCGGCCTCGGACATCCTGAGTTAAACATCACCCGAAACCATAATCGGAGGACCTGTCATGGACGCCACCCTGAAAATCTACGGCATCCCGCAATCCCGTGCCCTGCGCTGCCTATGGATGGCGCGCGAGCTGGATGTGCCGCACGACAATATCCAGGTGCATTTCACCAAGACGCGGGACTCCGCCGAATTGCTGGGCGCCAACCCCAATGCCCGCATTCCCGCGATCGATGACGCCGGCTTCCGGCTGTATGAGTCGATGGCGATCAACCTCTACCTCGCCAAGAAATACGGCGCCGGCAAGGACTTCGCCACCGCGACGCTGGAAGAAGACGCCCTGGCGACTCAGTGGAGCTTCTGGGTCATGACCGAAATCGAAAAGCCACTGCTCGGCCTGATGCTGCATGCCGTCGGCATGCGCGTGATCGAGGAAGCCGTCCTGGATCAGAACCGTACCGACCTCGCCCGCCCGATGGCGGTGCTGGAAGCGCATCTGGCTGATCGGCCGTGGCTGCTGGGGGATCGTTTCACCGTGGCGGATCTGAATGTGGCCTCGGTCATGGTCTGGGGGCGGTTCGCGAAATACGATTTCTCGCCCTATCCGCAGGTAGCCGGCTGGCTGAAGCGCTGCACGTCCCGCACGGCGTTCAAGGGCTGATCCGGTGGCCGCTCGCACGGGCGCGGAATTCCTCCGCGGACTGAAAGATGACCGCGCCATTTGGGTGGGCGGCGACAAGGTCACCGACGCTGTGTCGCACCCGGCCTTCGCCGGCGCGGCGCAAGGCATGGCGGCAGTGTTCGACCTGCAGCACCAGGCGCCGGAGGACCTGCTGATCCCCGACCCGGAAACCGGGGAGGCGATCAATGTCAGCCATATGATCCCCCGCTCGAAGGAGGATATTGCCAGGCGCCATCGCGGCCTGCGCCGCATCGCCGAACATACCGTGGGCGTGATGGGCCGCACGCCCGACTACATGAACGTGACCTATGCCGGTTTCGCCGGCTGCCACGACGAATGGTCCGTGTTCGGCAACGAGGCCGGGGCCGCACGCCAGGTCGAATACCAGAAGTTCCTGCGCCGGCGGGATATCTCTCTGACCCATACGCTGATCCACCCGACCATCGACAAAGCGCGCGACGAGGCGCCGGGGCAGGAGAACGACGTCATCCTGCGCAAAGTGGCCGAAACCGAACACGGCATCATCGTGCGCGGCGCCCGCATCCTGGCCACGCTCGCCCCATTCTCGGACGAGATCGCGGTCTATCCCGGCCGCCCCCTGCCCGAAGGCGCGGATAAATTCGCGGTGTCATTCTGTATCCCGATGGCGACTCCCGGATTGAAATTCATCTGCCGCGACAGCGTGGCGGGCGGGACCAACCGGTTCGATCACCCGTTGTCGTCGCGGTTCGATGAACAGGACGCCTTCGTGGTGTTCGACGATGTCGAAATCCCGCGCGATCGGATTTTCATTGACGCGAATTCCAGGGTCTACAATCATGTCATGACGAAAAGCTGGAATGCCAACGTCATGCAGCAAACCATGGTGCGGGCTGCAACCAAGCTGGAATTCGCCTGGGGCCTCGCCACCGCCATGGCCGAAGCCATCGGCGACAAAAGCCCCAACGCACAACAATTGCTGGGCGAACTCTGGAGCTACGCCGAACTCGCCCGCGCTGCCGTGCAAGCCGCCGAGGACCACCCGATCGAATGGAGTAACGGCGTCTGGACCCCGGCCCCGGGACCCTTCTCGGCGCTGCGCGCGACGATGCCGTTCTGGATGCCACGTGCGAATGAGATCATCACGTTGCTGGGTTCGCACAACCTGCTGGCAACGCCGACCTGGGCGATGATGCAGAACCCGGAGTTGCGGCCTTATATTGATAAGTATCTGCCTGGCGCGCATGGGGTCGATGCGGAACGGCGCATCCGGCTGTTCCGCCTGGCCTGGGATTTCGCGGGGACCGCTTTGGCGTCACGGGTGGAGCTGTACGAGCGCTTCTATCTGACATCGGGACAGCGCAACCAGATCCGGGCCCAATCAAACGCGCCACGGGACCGGGCGATGGCGCTGGTGGAACGGTTTTTGACGGAGCCGGTGGACTAACGCCAGAAGCCGTTGAAATTGACTCTCCCCCTCCCCTTGAGGGAGG
>CAIUPC010000491.1 GCA_903900905.1 uncultured Acetobacteraceae bacterium | reverse complement strand
GTTTCGGTGATGCTGATCGCGATGATCACGTTCTGCACCGAAGCCCGGGTCAGCGCCATCAGCGCGATCGCCAGCAGAATCTGCGGGATCGACATCAGCCCATCCATCGCCCGCATCACGACCGCGTCGACCTTACGGGTGAAGCCGGAGATCAGCCCGATCGTCGTGCCCAGTATGCCGGCGCAACAGGCAACCGAGAACCCGACGGTCAACGACACCCGCGCCCCATATAGCACCCGCGAATAGACGTCGCGGCCCAGCATGTCGGTGCCAAACCAGTAAAGCGCCGAAGGCTCCCGCGTGCGCTTGGACGGTGCCAGCGAGGTCGGGTCCTTGGTGAACAGATAGGGCGCCAGGACGGCGATCAGCACCATGATCAGCACCAGCACCCCACCAATGACGATGGTGGGATGCCGATGCACGAATCCCATGACCCGGCCCCGCTCTTTTGGCGAGGGCAGAATTTCGGGCAGCACGGTCGCGGCCATATAGGCCCCGTGGAGAGAAGTGTCGCTCAATACCGGATCCTCGGATCGAACAGGGTGTAGAGGAGGTCTACCCCAAGATTAACGAGCACGTAGACGAAGCTGAACATCAGCACGACGCCCTGAATGACCGGGTAATCGCGCCGCAGGATGGCATCCACCGTCAGACGGCCGAGGCCGGGGATGGCGAACACGCTTTCCGTTACCACCGCGCCACCGATCAGTGCGGCGAAGCCAATACCGACGATCGTCACGATCGGCACCGCGGCATTCTTCAGCGCGTGGACGAACAGCATACCGCGCTGTCCCACGCCCTTGGCCTTCGCGGTGCGCACGTAATCCTGCGACAGCACATCCAGCATGGTGGCGCGGGTGATGCGCGCGATCAGCGCCATATAGACCAGCCCCAGCGCCGTCGCCGGCAGGATCAGGTTACGCAGGAACGGCACCAGTCCCGCCGAAATGGAGGTGAACCCCTGCACCGGCAGCCAATCCAGATACAGCGCGAACACGAAGGCCAGCAGATAACCCACCACGAAAACCGGGGTGGAGAAGCCAAACACCGCCGTCATCATGACCAGACGATCGATGATCGTGCCATGCTTCCAGGCCGCGATCACCCCCATCGGGATGGCGGTGGACAGCGACAGGACCAGTGTCAGCAGCATCAGCGACACCGTCGGCTCGATCCGCTGCGCGATCATGTGGCTGACCGGCAGGTTGGTGAAGATCGACACGCCGAGATTGCCGTTGAGCACCTGCCACAGCCAATCGGCGAAGCGGATCACAAACGGGCGATCCAGGCCGATCGAGGCGCGAATGCGCTCCACATCGGCCGGGGTCGCCTGATCGCCCGCGATAATCGCGGCCGGATCGCCCGGCGCGAGATAGAGCAGGCTGAAGACGAACAGCGCCACGAGCAGGACCACCGGAATGGTGGCCACGACACGGCGGATAATGTAGGCGAACATAAGGTGACTACTCCGCTCAGGTCTTGGTCACGTCCCAGAACACCGGGAACGGCGCTTTGACGACGCCGGACACGTTTTTACGCCAAGCCTGGTTCACCTTAAAGAAGCCCGTCGGCAGGTAAACCACGTGCTCCATGGCGGCCTTGTTGATCTCAGCCACCGCGGCCTTTTCGGCGGCCAGATCAGGCGCGTCATACCAGGCGCCGATCTTCTCCTGGACGAGGTCGGACTTCGGCCAGCCGAACCAGGCGGTCTCCCCGCTGCAATTCAGCGCGATATAGGGGGCCGGGTTCACGCAGTCGGCGCCCGCATGCCAGGTGTGGAAGATGTTCCAGCCGCCTTCGGCCGGTGGCTCTTTCTTGGCGCGGCGCTGACCGACGGTGCCCCAATCCAGCGCGGCGTATTGCACGTTCATGCCAATGCGCTTGAGCAAATCGGCCGTCACGTCGCCCTGCGCCTTGGTGATCGCCACATCGGTCGCGACCAGCAGGATGATCGGTTCGCCCTTGTAGCCGGCCTCCGCCAGAAGCTTCTTCGCGAGATCGTAGTCCCGTGGCCCCTTCAGCGGCTCACCGCCCAATTCGGAATACAACGGGGTATCGGGCGTGAAATAGCCGGGCACGGTTTTCCAAAGCGAATCGTCAGAGCCGACGACCGCCTGCATGTAATCAGCCTGGCTGAGTGCGATCTGCAAAGCGCGGCGCGCCCGCACGTCATTGAATGGCGGATGCAGGTGATTGAGCCGCAGCGCCCCGATATTTCCCAGGGGGTCGGCGATATCGACCGCGACGCCGGGGGATTTCCGGAGCAAAGGCATCAGATCGGGGAGCGGCGTCTCCCACCAATCGACCTCCCCATTTTGCAGCGCCGCGGCGGCCGTGGCGCCATCGGGGATGATTTGCCATTCGACGCGGTCGAAATTGACGCGCTTGCCGCCGGCCATCCAGTTGGCCTTCTCGCTGCGCGGACTGTAGCCATCGAACCGGTTGAAGCTGGCCTTCGCGCCCGGGACCCACTCATCCTTCATGAAACGCATCGGGCCGGAGCCCACGTACTCATTAATTTGCTTGAAGGGGTCGGTCGCGGCGATGCGCTCCGGCATGATGAACAAGCAAGGTGTGCTGCTTTTGCCAAGCGCGAACAGCATCTTGGGATAGGGGGCGTTCAGGCGGAAGCGGAAGGTGCTGTCATCCACGGCCTCCAGCGCGTCCAGGCGCTTCTTGATGACCTGGCCCATGGTGGCATCGCGCACCATCCAACGCTGAATGCTGGCGACCACATCCTTGGATCGCACCGGCTCGCCATCATGAAATTTGAGGCCAGAGCGCAGTTTGAACGTCCAGGTCTTGAAATCCGGCGTGACCTCATGCCCTTCGACCATCTGCGGCTGCGGCACCAACTGGTCGTTCACGCCATACAGCGTGTCCCAGATCAGCAGCGCGCCGTTGCGCACCACATATTGCGTGGTCCAGATCGGGTCGAGATTGGCCAGATTGGCCTGCGGCACGAAGCGCAGGACCTTGCTGTCCGCCGCGCGGGCGATTGTCGGCGCAGAAAGTCCACCGGTGACCGCAACGGCGCTACCGGCCGCGGTCTTCAAGAATGCGCGACGCTCCATGCTGCTTTTGATCCCCGTGCCAATTGATTTACGATATTTTGCCGTCCCAGACCGGCAAGAGACTAACCTGCCTCACCTTCACGTGAAAGGCCAGCCTCGAATGAGGCTGCCCCGGCGCTGTATCTTCCAGCGCGCGATCGACTATAAGGCCGGCGCCGCTGAAGGATGTCGCGTACCGATGCAGTCTGTTTTGCACCGCCTGGTGGCCATTCTGCCCGCCGGTTTGCGCGCCCAGGCAACGCCGGCCCGGGTGGTCATGCTGTCTCAGTTCATCATGTTCGGGGTCGTCGGCGTGATCGGGCTGATCCTGGACACCGGCACCGTCTACGCCCTGCGCGGCTGGTTCGGACTGTATGGCGCCGGGATCGCGGCCTATTTCGTCGCGGCGAGCGGCAATTGGGTGCTCAACCGGCTCTGGACCTTCCGTGGCCAGGGCAGCGGGCCGGCGCATCGGCAATGGATGCGCTTCCTGGCCGCCAATCTGGCCGGATTCGTGCTGAACCGCGGCGCCTATGCCTTGATGGTCACCTTCGTCGCCGCCGCGGCGCGTGAGCCGGTGCTGGCCACCAGCGCCGGGGCGATCGCCGGGCTGTTGCTGAACTTTCATCTGTCGCGCCGGATGGTGTTCCGATGAGGCGCGGCGGGCTACGGCGCCACGGTATTTATTGGCCGGAAGGCCACGGAATTCGTTGTATGTTCTCAATATGGGGCGGTTACTCAAAATAAATCGTCCAACCTGAATACCCTTGCGTGTTCCGTTAACCATTTCCTAACCATTTACAACTCAGACTTGCTTCACCTCGAACAATACACGTGGTGAGCGCATGTTTGACTTTCAATATCCAATCACCGACAGGATGCTGCTCCCCGAAGGCGCGGCATTCCATCCGATCTCACGCGCCATGCGGCTGTATCCGCGGCCGTTGGAGGCAAAAGCCAAGCGCTGGCTCGACATCGCCATCGCGCTTCTCGCCCTCGCTTTTCTGATCCCGGTCCTGCCGATAATCGCCGCCGCGATCCGGATCGAAAGCGCGGGGCCGGTGTTCTTCCGCCAGCAACGGCTGGGTCTGGATGGGCGTCCCTTCACAATCCTGAAGTTCCGCACCATGCGCGCGGCCCCGGCACCGCTCCGCCAGGCCACGCGCGATGACCCACGGGTGACCGCTATCGGCCGCTGGTTGCGCCGCACCTCAATCGACGAGTGGCCGCAGTTCCTGAATGTGCTGCGTGGCGACATGTCGGTTGTCGGCCCGCGCCCGCACGCGCCCGGCACCCGCGCCGGCGGGCGGTTGTTCGAGGATATCACCATCCGGTACCCCGACCGCCATCGTGTCAGACCCGGTCTCACCGGCCTCGCCCAGGTGCGCGGCTGGCGGGGGGAGACGGATACCGAGCACAAGCTGCTGCGCCGGGTGGAAAGCGACCTCGAGTATATCGAGACCTGGTCCCTGGCCCTGGATCTCGTGATCGTCTGGCGCACGGTGTTCGTCGTGCTCCGCATGCGCAATGCTTACTGAAGGCGGGGGCAAGATGTCCGAAACACTCGTTCGGCTGGCCAATGCCGCCATTCTGCCACGCTCCACCGCCGGGTGGTTTAATGGGGAGGCCGTGCGGCCGCCGCCAATCGCCAGCCTGGCCGGGCCTTCCGTCGCGGTGCTGATCCCCTGCTTCAACGAAGAAGCCGCCATCGCCGGCGTGGTCGCGGATTTTCGCGCGGTGCTGCCCTGGGCGGCGATCTATGTCTACGACAACAACTCCACCGACGGCACCATGCAGGCCGCCAGCGCCGCCGGCGCGATCGTGCGGGAGGAGCGGCTGCAGGGCAAAGGCCATGTCGTGCGGCGCATGTTCGCCGACATCGACGCCGATATCTACGTGCTCACCGACGGTGACGGCACCTATGACGCGGCGGCGGCGGCGGAGATGGTGCGCCTGCTGCGCGACAACCGGCTCGACATGGTCAGTGCCGCGCGGGCATCGGCCGGCACCGGCGCCTATCGCCCCGGTCATCGCTTCGGCAACCGGGTACTGACGGGCATGGTGCGGCTGGTCTTTGGCGATGGGGTGACCGACATGCTGTCGGGGTACCGCGTGTTCAGCCGCCGCTTCGTCAAATCCTTCCCGGCTTTGGCGGAGCGGTTCGAGACCGAGACCGAGTTCACCATCCATGCGCTGACCCTGAACATGCCGATCAGAGAGGTGCGGACGATGTATCGGGGGCGGGCGGCGGGGTCGCGGTCGAAGCTCAGCACGATCCCGGACGGGCTGCGTATCCTGCGCACCATCGTCATGCTGATCCAGCAGGAGCGGCCGTTGCCGTTCTTCTCGCTGACGGCTTTGGGCCTGCTGGGCCTGGGCTGCTCGCTGGGGGCGCCGGTGGTGGTGGAGTATCTGCACTCCGGCCTGGTGCCGCGGCTGCCGACGGCGGTGCTGGCCACCGGGACGATCCTGCTGGCGTTCCTGGCGCTCGGCTGCGGGTTGATCCTGGACGCGGTATCGCGCGGGCGGAAGGAGATGAAGCGGCTCGCCTATCTCTCAGTGCCGGACCTTGGGGGGGCGCGATGATCCGCCATGTCGCGGGCGCCACGGTCCTGCCGGAGGGTCCGTATGACGCCGATATCATCATCCTCACCCTTGGCAGAGTGGGGGACACCATCGCCGCCATAAGCTCGGCTTTGGCGCAGACCGGGGTGTCGCGGCATGTAACCGTGCTCGACCAGGGTTCGCGCAACGCGGACCTGGCGCGGCTGGCGGCGGCGATCGACGGTCGGCAGGATGCGACGCTGCTGCGGGCCGACGGCAATCTGGGGGTGGCGGAGGGGCGCAATCAGGCCACCGCCTTCGGCCATGGGCGGGCGATCGTGGCACTGGACAACGACGCGGTCTTCGCCGCCCCGGACACGGTGGCGCGGCTGGCCGCCGGGCTGGATGCCGCGCCCGACCTCGCCGCCATTGGCTGCCGCATCGTACGCTTCGACGATGGGGGGGATGATCTGACGTCCTGGGGGTACCCGGCCTCCCTGCTCCCCCTGTCCGCCGGCAGTTTCGAGGCCGCGACCTTTGTCGGCGCCGGCCATGCCATCCGCCGTTCCGCCTGGAACGCCGTTGGCGGGTATGACAAGGCGCTGTTCTTCTGCTGGGAGGAGTTCGACTTCTGCCTGCGCGCCATCGCTTTGGGCTGGCGGGTGATGTATCGCGGCGACCTGGCTGTGCGGCACAAGGTTGCCGCCGAAGCCCGGGTCGCCTGGTCCGAGGCTCGCTGGTTCCACTTCGTCCGCAACCGGCTGTATGTCGGGCGCAAATCGGGCGACACGTGGCTGGCACTGGCGCCGCGCATCGCGGGGTATGCGCTCAAGGGCGCGTTGAACGGGCTGCCGCGGCAGACTCTGCGCGGCATCGCGGCGGCGGTGCGAATGGCCGAGGCGGTGCGGCCGAAGCCCTTGCCGGACAGGGCCCAGGCGTATCTGACCCGCTGCGACCGGGTCTGGCGCGGCTCCTGGCTGCGCCGGCTGCGGGCGGAGGTGCTGGTCAAACTGACGCGGCCACATAGCGCGCCAGCCGGGCGGCGGCATCCGGCGTAAGCCGCAGACCCAGCTTGGTGCGGCGCCAGAGGATGTCCTCGGCGGTGCGGGCGTATTCGTGGTGGATCAGCCACTCGACCTCACGCGCCGTCAGGCCGGCGCCGAAATCCTCCCCCAGATCGGCCAGGCTGGCGGCGCCGCCCAGCATCGCCGGCGCCAAAGTGCCGTAGGTGCGGGTCAGGCGGGCGGCCGTCGCCGGGGACAGGAAGGGGTAGCGGCGGCGCAGCGCCTCGGTCAGCGCCGCCGCGCCGTTCCAGGGGAAATCCCCACCTGGCAGCGGCGCCCCGGCGGTCCAGGCGCCGGGCAATCCCGGGAAAAACGGGGCGAGGCGGGTCATCGCGGCCTCGGCCAGGCGGCGGTAGGTGGTGATCTTGCCGCCGAACACCGACAGCACCGGCGGGGTGCCGGTGACCTCCAGCACGTAGTCGCGGGTGGCCTCCTGCGCCTTGTCCGCGCCGTCGTCGCGCAGCGGGCGGACGCCAGCATAGCGCCAGACGATGTCGTCCGCGGTCACGGGACGGCGCAGGTACTGGTTCACGGCGCTCAGGAGGTAGGCCTCCTCCGCCGGGCTGATGGCGACCGAGGCCGGATCGCCGGTGAAATCCTCGTCCGTGGTGCCGATGAGGGTGAAATCCTGCTCGTAGGGGATGGCGAAGCAGATGCGGCCGTCGGCGTTCTGGAAGATGAACGCCCGCTCCCCCGGGAACAGCCGCCTCGTCACAATGTGGCTGCCCTTCACCATCCGGATCCGGGCCGGGGCGTTCTGCGCCAGCACGCCGGACAGGACCGGCGACACCCAGGGGCCGGCCGCGTTGACCAGGGCCCGCGCACGGGCCTCGGTCCCGTCGCCCAGCGTCAGCGACCAGGCCCCGTCCACCGGCCGCGCCGCCACGCAACGGGTCCGGGTGCGGATATCCGCCCCCCGCGCCGCCGCGTCGCTTGCGTTCAGCACCACCAACCTGGCGTCATCCACCCAGCAGTCGGAGTATTCGAAGCCCCGGGCGAATTCCGGCCGCAGCGGGCCATCCGCCAGCGCCACCGTCCGGGTCGCCGGCAGCAAACGCCGACCACCGAGATGGTCATAGAGGAACAGCCCGGCCCGGATCAGCCACCAGGGCCGCAGCCCGGCATGGTGCGGCAGCACGAAGCGCAGCGGCCAGGCGATGTGCGGGGCGATGCGGAGCAGCACCTCCCGCTCGGTCAGGGCCTCCCGGACCAGTCTGAATTCGTAATGTTCGAGGTAGCGCAGCCCGCCATGGATCAGCTTGGTCGAGGCCGAGGAGGTCGCCCCGGCCAGGTCCCCCTGCTCCAGCAGCAGCACCGACAGGCCGCGTCCGGCGGCGTCGCGGGCGATGCCCGTGCCGTTGATGCCGCCGCCGATAATCGCGAGGTCGAAGACTGGGTTCACTTGGTCTCGTCAGGCGCCTCAATCACGGTGCCGGAATAGGGTTCGATGAAGACCAGATGGTCATGCACCTTCTTAACCCCGGCCGTGTTTTCAGCCACCACAAGAATGGCGCGGCGTTCCTGATCGTCGGTGATGGTGCCCCAGACATCGGCCACGCCCTCGGCCACCGTCACGTTCAGGGACGTGGTGGGCGCCCAGGCCAGCTTGTCCAGCGCGTCCAGGATGGCCGCGCGGATGGAGCGGTCGTCGGTCTGCCCGGCCTCCTTCGTCCTCGCATGCCCGATCAGATAGCGCAGCAGATCCGATCGGCTCACGACCCCGATGACGCGGTTGTTCTCCACCACCGGCACGCGCTTGATGCGGTGCTTTTCCATGGTCTCCACCACCTCCTCCAACGGCGCGCCGATGGCGACGGCGATGACGTCGGTGGTCATGACGTCGCGGACATGGCGGCCATAGGTGCGGGTGAAGTCCGCCGCCTGCCTGCCGGGGGAGACGAGGATGCGCAGCCACCAGGGGCGGTGGCGCTGGGTGCCGAGCTCATCCCGGCGGAGCAGATCGCCCTCCGTCACGATGCCGGCGAGTTCGCCTTTGGCATCGACCACGAACAGGCCGGAGATATCGCGGGCGAGCATGGTCTTGGCCGCTTCCTCCACCGTCGCGTCGGGGGAGACGGAGATCACGCTGCGGGTCATCACATCGGCGACGATCATGGGGGGGGTCCTTTGGGGGTTGTTTCTGGGGATCATAGGGGGCGCTGGGGGGATTTTGGGCATTGATCCTGGTCAATGACGGGTTGGCTCACGGTGCATGGGGTGTTGCGGCATGGCGGCTTCGGCACGGGGATGCGAGGTCACCCAGGCGCCCGGCATCGTTTGAGCGGGCCCGCATCAACCCCCCGTCCTGCCGACGCAGGTCGGCATCCACGCCTTGAGCGTTCGCGATCGCGAACGGCGATGGTCTTTCGGCACGACCGGTTGGCGGCGTTCTCACGGTGTATAGGGTGTTTGTTGAGGGGGACCTCGGCTGGTCTGGATGCCATTTGCGTTCATCTGCGTTCATTTGCGGTTTCCCTGCCTTGCCCGGCTGATGGGTGCCTCGCTCCGAAGGGGTGGCGGACCCATTTGGAACCGCGGATGAACGCGGATGAACGCAAATGGGGCCGGGGGGCCGCGACCTGCGTGCCTCTGTGGCTCTGGGGTGAACCCTGCGCGGTCTGTTCGGCGGGACGGCGCTGGCCGGGGG
>CAIUPC010000490.1 GCA_903900905.1 uncultured Acetobacteraceae bacterium | reverse complement strand
GCGGCATGCAGCGCATCAATCTGCGGTTCGAGCCGTTGTTGCCGCCGCGCGACGTCCAGGCCGAGTATGACGACCAGTCCTGACGGGTCCAGCCGGCGCCAGGCGATAATGCGTTCGACTCCATCGATCGGACTCCGGCGGCGGAGTACGCCCTGCGGCCCCTGGATGCCTTCATCGAATGTGACGACACCATCGTGAACCGCCGGTATTTTTTCGACATCCGTTGCGAGAGTGCGCGCCAATATTGCCCCATCGGCACGAATGATCGCGAAAACATCTGGCTCGTCTGTACCAGTCGCCACCGTCATGCGTGTGAATATGCCGGGGTCAACCGAGACGAGGGTAATATTCAGGAGCGTGCCGTCAGCGCCGTAGTTCCCTTTCACGAACCGGATGTCGGTTTTTCCGGAGACAAGCCCTTTCTGTGGGCGCCCGATATATTCCTTCTTTCGATCCCGCACGATGGCGAGGATATGTTCGCGCTGCCTCAGGTCTGCATTCTTATCAACATCGCCTATATTCGCCCATTCGATGAAGCCGGAGGGCGAAATACTGCCGACCATTCGGAAGCCGTTTTCACTGCCGCCGCGCCATTTCGCGAGTTCTTCCAAGGCCAGCGCTTCCATCGGCGAGTTGCCATCGCGCCGGGCTTTACTGCCAAGTCTGGCGAGCCCGTGCAGGACCTCAATCTGATCCAGAACACGTTCGACATTCTGTGCGAAAATGCCGCTCATCAGGCGGGCTTCCGTTTCGCCATCGCGCATGTCTTCAGCGATGAGGGTGTTGACGATCGTATCGCTTCTTACCCAAATCGCGGTGACCGAGACGGCGGTTAACGCGACCACGCCGACCACTAACAAATCGATATAACGCCAGAATTTCATGCCTGATTCGGTTCGATCGGAATATTGGGAAGGCAAATTGATGCAACCGTACCCGTGCCGGGCGCGCTGCTGATCGCCAACCGCCCGTGCAACAGGTTCGCCAGCGCGGCGGCGATATTCAGGCCGATGCCGAGCCCCTCCCGCGGGCGGGTTCTGGACATATCCACTTGGGAGAACGGCTTATGCGCGACATTCAATTCCGCTTCCGTCATGCCCGCGCCGCGATCACTGACTTCGAACAGGATGTCGTGCCCGGCTTGCCGGACGCTGAGGCCGATCACCGTACCCTCCGGGGAAAACCGGCTCGCATTATCCACCAATTCCGTCAGAGCCTGGTGGAGGCGGGTGGCGTCGCTCAGGAATTCCTCTCGATATTGGATATCGAGGGATATGGTTTGTTGCCGTTCTGCCACATGTGGCGCGAGGAGACGGGCAAGGGTCAGCAAGACGAGCGCCGGCTGACATGGTTCGTGCCTGGCCGCGATTGTCCCGGTCAGCAGGCCGGTCAGGTCGGAGATGCGCAGGAAGGCACGTTGCAAACGCTCCCCCCCTTCGCGGATTTCGCGGGCGAAGTTGCGCAATTGCTCTGGGGTGAGCCGCTCCGGCTTGCCTTCGATCAGGCTGGCGTAGCCGATAATGGGGGTCAGCGGCGTGCGGAGTTCATGCCGGATCATCGACATAAAGGCGTCTTTGGCTTCCTCCCCCATGCCCGTCGTTGCCTGGGATCGCACCAGCGCGGTTTGGAGCTGTCCGATCCGCCCTTGCAATTCGTCCATTTGCGCGCGGGTGGCCGAAAGCAGTTGATCATGGGCCCGCAGGTCGCACCAGGCGGCGCGGCGCCGGGCGGCGGACGCCTGCGCGGCGGCAATCGCGGGTTTCAGGGTCGCGAACCGCAGCGGCTTCATGAGGAAATCGATCGCCCGCAGGCGCACCGCCGCGGTGGCGTCGCTGATGGTGGCGTTGCCGGTCAGGATCAACACCTCCAGCGCGTGTTCCTCGTCGCGCAGGGCCAAAGCCCGTTGCGCCAGCATCAGCCCATCGAGGCCCGGCATCCGCAGATCCGTCAGCATCACCTCGATCGCCGTATCGGCTTGAAGCCGGCGCAAGGCCTCCTCCCCATCGAGCACGGCGACGGCGTGATATCCCTGGGTTGTCAGGAATTCGACGATTTCCTCCCCCAGGATTTGCTCGTCATCGACGATCAGGACATGGGGGCCTTGCTTGGGATGCGGCGGCAACGTTGTGTTGGTGGTTGGGGTGAGCATGATAGGCCCAGGTAGCATGGCCCCAGCATATTTGGAATATCGGACGTTACCTATACGGGGCCATCGCATTTGGCCCCGGTGCCGTCGCCGGCCATGACCGGTGGATGCGGGTGTCAGTATCGCCACTTCTTCAGCCGCGGCGCCGGTGCGATGGGCAAGGGGGCAACGGG
>CAIUPC010000489.1 GCA_903900905.1 uncultured Acetobacteraceae bacterium | reverse complement strand
GGGGGGAGGGGTGAAAAGGCACAGTTTTCGGGGAGATACCCCTCCCCCAACCCCCTCCCGCAAGGGGAGGGGGAGCCTCCGATCGTCCCCTCAATGCCCCGCGTTGGCGCCCGAGAAATCCGGAGCGTCCAGCCCCGAAGCCTCAAGTTGTTTAACCAAAGCGGCCTTGAGCCGATCAAGACCGGCCTCGGAAGAGGCTTCGCAGCGGGCGACCAGTACGGCCTGGGTGTTGGATGCCCGCAGCAGCCACCAGCCATCCGCGGTCAGCACCCGCACGCCATCCGTTTCGGAGACATTGGCGCCGTCGACCTTCAACCGGGCGGCGACTTCCTCGATCACCGTGAACTTGCGGCGATCGTCGCAATTGAAGCGCAGTTCCGGGGTATTGATCACCTGCGGCAGGGCCTCGCGCACCACCGACAGTGGCGTGTCCATGCGCGCGACGATGCCCAGCGTGCGGACGGCGGCATAGAGCGCGTCGTCGAACCCGTACCATTTATCGGCGAAGAAGATATGGCCGGACATTTCGCCCGCGAGCGGCGATCCGGTCTCGGCCATCTTGGCCTTGATCAGCGAGTGCCCGGTTTTCCACATCAGCGCATGGCCGCCGGCGCGGTTGATCTCATCGAACAGCACCTGGCTGGCTTTGACATCGGCGATGATGGTGGCACCCGGATGGGTGCGCAGCACGTCGCGGCCGAGCAGGATCATCAGCTGGTCGCCGAACAGGATGGTGCCGGTATTGTCCACCAGCCCGATGCGGTCGGCGTCGCCATCGAAGGCGATGCCGATATCGGCGCCCTGGGCATGGACCTCGGCGATGAGTTGCACGAGGTTGGCGGGCACGGTCGGGTCGGGGTGATGAGCGGGGAAATTGCCGTCGATGTCGCCGAACAGGACCGTGTGATGGCCGGGCAGCAGCTTGACCAGCTTGGCCAGCACGTCGCCGGCGGCGCCATTGCCATTGTCCCAGACGACCTTCAGCTGGCGGTCACCGCCATCCCAATCAGCGGCCACACGGGCGATGTATTCGTCGGAGATATCGATCGAGCGCTCACTGCCAGCCGCTTCCGGAACCACATCGCCCTCGGCCGCCATGCGGCCGATATCGCGGATCTGGGTGCCGAAGAAGGGCTTGCGGCCGAGCATCATCTTGAAGCCGTTGTAGTTCGGCGGGTTGTGGCTGCCGGTGACCATGATGCCGCCGTCGGCACCGATGGTGCTCGCAGTGTAGTACAGCATCGGCGTCGGGCCGCGGCCGATACGCACGGCTTCCATCCCGCTGGCGCGCAGGCCGCGGACCAACGCCGCTTCCATCGCCGGGCTGGACAGGCGGCCGTCATAGCCAACGGCAACGGTCTTGCCGCCGTTGCGGGCCACGATGGTGCCGAAGCAACGGCCGATAGCGAAGGCGTCGGCCTCTGTCAGTGTCTGCCCGACGATGCCGCGAATGTCGTATTCGCGCAGCGAGGTCGCGTCGAATTCATGTTTGAAGGTCATGCGTGAGGGTCGCTTTTCAGCTGTATTTCGGCAGGAAGGCGCGGACGGCGGCGGCCAGGTCGGGGCGGGCGAGGGCGAAGGCGATCTGCGCTTCCAGGAACCCCACTTTGTCACCGCAATCGAACCGCGTGCCTTCATAGCGCAAACCGTGGAACGGTTGGTTGCCAATCAGCTTCGCCATGCCATCGGTCAGCTGCACCTCGTTGCCGGCGCCACGTTCCATTTTCGCGAGATGGCCGATGACTTCGGGCATCAGCACATAGCGGCCGATAATCGACAGGTTGGACGGCGCGTCCGCCGGCGCGGGCTTTTCGACCAGGCCCTGCACCTCGACCAGGCGGCCATCATCGGCGCCGGTCTTGAGGATGCCGTAGCGGTTGGTGTGCTCGCGCGGCACTTCCACCACCGCGACAACATTCCCGCCGGTCTCATTATAGGCATCCGCCAGCTGCTTCATGCAGGGTGTATCGGACAGCACGAGATCGTCGGGCAGCAGAATGGCGAAGGGGTCGTCGCCAATAAAGGCACGGGCGCACCAGATGGCGTGGCCGAGGCCGTGCGGCACCTGCTGGCGGACGGTGACCATCGAGCCGGGTTCGACCATGGTGCCCTTCAGCGCTTCCATCGCCTCGACCCGGTTACGCTGACGCAGCGTGGCTTCGAGTTCGAAGGCGATGTCGAAATGCTCCACCAGCGCGGTCTTGCCGCGGCCGGTGATCATGCAGAATTGCTCGATGCCGGCGGCGCGCGCTTCCTCGATCGCGTATTGGATCAAGGGCTTGTCCACCACCGGCAGCATTTCTTTGGCGACGGCCTTGGTGGCGGGGAGGAAACGGGTCCCGAGGCCGGCGACCGGCAGGACGGCTTTGCGTAAGGGCTTTTTCACAAGGGGCCTCCGATGGCGTTGGCCGCGTGTCGCATGCAGCCTGGGCGGAATTATGGCAGAGCGCGGGGGACGCCATCCTTCAGCGAGGGGCAGGTCAGCTGGACCCCGATTTGCCATCCGTTACCGCGGTAGCGGCCTGTTGGGGGTCAGCCAGGCCGCGAGCGTCGAAGGATCGCAAACGCCATAACCCGAACCAGCCCTCATCCCAGCAAGACATCCCGGGCCTGATTGATCCGCGTCGCCAGCCAGTCCGAGCCGCCATGATCCGGGTGCGCCGCCCGCATCAGGCGCCGATGGGCGTCACGGATCTCCGCCTCCGACGCGCCCGGCTTCAGGCCCAGAACCGCCAGTGCTTCTGCCCGCGACATCGCCCCATTGCCCCGGTTTGGCGGCGGGCGGCTCGCGCCCGGCTTCTGCGCTCCGGTCCCCTGTGCGCCCTTCCATTGCTGCCACAGCAGGGGGCCGAACATCACCAGGCCGCTCAGCGCCAGGAAGCCTTTTCCGGTCAGAATAAGCAGCACCACCAGGCTGAGCCCGCCCAGCGCCAGGATCCAGGCGCCCAGCGATTTCAGGCTGGTAACGGAGGCCCGCTCAAACGCCCGCAGCCCGCCCAGAAAGACGAACAGCGCGGCGGCACCGATCAGTAGCCAGAAGATCAACTGCCGCGCGCCGAAAGTGCCTGGGCTTCGGTCACCGCCAAGGCGCTCAGATTGACGATTCCGCGCGCGGTCACGCTGGGCACCACGACGTGGATCGGCTTGGACATGCCCAGCAGCATCGGCCCCACCGGCAGCCCGTCCGCCGCCGCCTTCAGCAGATTGAACGCGATATTGGCTGCGTCGAGCGTGGGCATGATCAGCAGATTGGCCGAACCACTCAACCGGCTGTCGGGCACGGATTTGTCGCGGATGGCCTGCACCAAAGCGGCATCGGCGTGCATTTCGCCGTCGATCTCCAACCCCGGCGCCCGGGCCCGGATCATGCCCAAGGCCCGGCGCATCTTGCGCGCCGACTCGCTGTCGCTGGCCCCGAAGCTGGAATGCGATACCAGCGCCGCTTTCGGGATCACGCCAAACCGGCGCACTTCCTCGGCCGCCAGCAGGGTCATTTCGGTGATCTGCTCAGCCGTGGGATCGACCACCATGAAGGTGTCGCAGATGAACAGCACGCCGCTGGGGATGATCAGCGCCGACAGCGCATAGACCCGGTTCACATCCGCCCGCCGCGGGATGATCGGCAGGATATACTGGATCTGCCGCCACCAGGCCCCGGTGCCGCCGCAGATCGCCGCATCTGCCAGGCCCGCATGCAGCAGCATCGCCGCCGCGACCGAGCCGCGCGTCGCCACCCGCCGCGCCGCCGGATCGGGCGGCACACCCCGCCGACCGGCGAGGCGCTGGTATTCGGGAATCAGCGGGTCGAAGACGGCGCGATCACGCGCGGGATCGAGCACCTCCACCGACCCGCCGATGGTCAGCCGCAGCCCCATCTCTTTGACTTTGGCCGCGATGACATCCACCCGCCCCAGCAGAATCGGCCGGGCGATGCGGTCGTCCACCAGGGTCTGGGCGGCGCGCAGGATGCGTTCTTCCTCACCCTCCGCATACACAACCCGCTTGGGATCGCGCGCCGCCGCGGCGAAGACCGGCCGCATCAGCGAGCCGGAGCGGAACACGAACCGCTCCAACTCCCGCCGATACGCCGCGAAGTCCTTGATCGGCCGCTTCGCCACACCGGAATCCATCGCCGCCCGCGCCACGGCGGGCGCGATGTCGAGGATCAAACGCGGATCGAACGGCTTGGGGATGATATAATCGGATCCGAACACCGGCGCGGAGCCGCCATAAGCGGCCGCCACGACCTCACTGGCTTCGACCCGGGCGAGCTGGGCGATGGCTTCGACGGCGGCGATCTTCATCGCCTCATTGATCGTGGTGGCGGAGACATCCAAAGCGCCCCGGAAGATGAAGGGGAAGCAGAGGACGTTGTTCACCTGATTCGGGTAGTCGCTGCGCCCGGTGGCGACGATCGCGTCCGGGCGGGCGGCGCGCACCGTGTCGGGGTCGATTTCGGGATCGGGATTGGCCAGCGCCAGGATCATCGGCCTGGGCGCCAGCAGATGCAGCCATTCTTCCTTCAGCACCCGCGGCGCCGACAGGCCCAGGAACACGTCCGCCCCGGCCAGCACATCCGGCAGGATTTGCGCATTCGTGTCGCGGGCATAACGCGCCATGTTGGGCAGCATGCCTTCGCGGTCCGAGCGGACCACGCCCTTGACGTCGGTCAGCGTGACGTTCTCGACCTTCAGCCCCATCGAGACCAGCAGGTCAACGCAGGCCAAAGCCGCCGCGCCGGCACCGGAGGTCACCAGCTTCGCCTCCGCCAACGTCTTGCCTTGCAGCAGCAGCCCATTGCGTACGGCAGCGGCGACGGTGATGGCGGTGCCGTGCTGGTCGTCGTGGAAGACCGGGATTTTCATCCGCTGGCGGAGCTCGGCCTCAATCGCGAAACACTCCGGCGCCTTGATGTCTTCGAGGTTGATGGCCCCGAAGGTCGGCTCCAGCGCGGCGACCACGTCGCAGAATTTCGCGGGATCGAGGACATCGACCTCAATATCGAAGACGTCGATGCCGGCGAATTTCTTGAACAGGACGGCCTTGCCCTCCATCACCGGCTTGCCGGCCAGGGCGCCGATATTGCCCAGGCCGAGCACGGCGGTGCCGTTGGAGATCACCGCCACCAGATTACCGCGCGCGGTATAATCATAGGCCGCATCGGGATCGGCCACGATCGCCTCACACGCCGCGGCGACGCCGGGGGAGTAGGCGAGCGCGAGGTCGCGCTGCGTCGCCATCTGCTTGGTGGGCTCGACCGACAGTTTCCCGGGGCGCGGCAGCCGGTGATAGTCCAGCGCGGCTTTGCGAAAGTCCTCGTCCATGGTGGGGTGTGGCCTTGTTTGTGTTGGCCGCAACATGGGGGCGCGTGGGGCGGCTGGCAACGGTTTGTGTGGGGTGGGCGGCGTGTAGGTTCAGTGCCCGAGCAAGGCGACGAAGCCATCGACCGTGAGGCC
>CAIUPC010000488.1 GCA_903900905.1 uncultured Acetobacteraceae bacterium | reverse complement strand
TTGTCCCGGGGACCAATCGCGGCACCAGAGGAAGCCGTGGTCCCCGGGACAAGCCCGGGGCTGACGTAAGGACAGCATGGGCGGCTTCATCCAATTGCCCTGCGCCACCACCCAGGCTGTTGAGCCGGCACCCACTCGTGTATATCTGCGCCCGCGCATTTGAATGCGGCAGACAGAAATCCGTTCGTGGGATTAACGAACAATACCGGAGGTACGACCATGCGGCCGAATAAAATCAAGCAGATGTGGAAAGCGGGCCAATGCGCCACGCTGGGCTGGCTCTCGGTGTCCCACGGCTTCACCGCTGAGGTGATGGCGCGCCAGGGTTTTGACGCCCTGTGCATCGACCTGCAACACGGCACCGCCGAAATGGGCGACGTGCTGCCGATGCTGCAGGCGATCTCCCAAACCGACACTGTCCCCGTCGTGCGGGTGGCGTGGAATGAGCCGGCCGCGATCATGAAGGCGCTCGACCTTGGTGCCATGTGCATCATCGTGCCGCTGATCAACAATGCCGAGGAAGCCGCCGCGGCCGTCGCCGCCTGCCGCTACCCGCCGTTCGGCATCCGCTCCAACGGCCCGGTGCGCGCCGTGCACTATGCCGGCAGCGACTACGTGGCCAATGCCAATGACGAGATCATCATCATGGCGATGATCGAGACCAAAGAGGGCATCGCCAACCTCGACGCCATCTGCGCCACGCCTGGCCTCGACGCGGTCTATATCGGTCCGGCCGATTTGTCGTTCGCGCTTGGGATGGCCCCGCGGGCGGATAATCCGGATCCGCTGCACCTCGCGACCTGCGACAAGATCCTGGCGGCGGCGCACAAGGCCGGCATTAAGTGCGTCATGCATTGCGCGGCGGCGCCGTTCGCAGCGGGCGCGGTGAAGCGTGGCTTCGACATGGTGATGCTGACCTCGGATGCGTCGTGCATGGCGGCTGGCGCGCGGGCGCAGTTGGAGGAGTTGAAGGCGAAGACGGCCTGAGTCAGCCCGTCGCGGCCATTCTGTAGGTCCATCTATCGGAGGGCGTTCGGTGCCGCGGCAACGAACGCCCTTTTGAGTCGGTCCAGCGTGCGCCTTATCGCTCGACGATTGGGTTTTGCGCTCTCAGGGTATGCATTTCTTAAAGACGACCATGGGTGGAGGTGTCCGCCGATTGATCAGGCGTGTCGCCAATTCCACCAATAAAGGGGCAACATCGGGACGATCACGTCACGTCCCGTCGCCCGTTGCATCTCCGCGGATGCGACTACTCGTTTGGTCTCGCTCATTTTCAGGCGGTTGGCTATCCCGGTTAACTTGCAGATTCCCGCTTCAGGTCCTCGATATCAGCCGTCGTCTCCTCCAGGGTCAGCCAACCCTTTGTCACCACCCGCAAAGGCGGCGGGCGGCGCGGCCGCAAAGCGGATCTTGCCGGCGCTTCGAGGAGAGGCCGCGTCTCAGCCAGGTGCGTGTCAGGCTTGTCCATGATCGCTTACCTCCATGGTCAGCGTGGCAGATTATATAGTAGCATTCGAACAATGAGAAACCCCGTGAAGCCGATGGACGTCAAAATCGCCAACCCGGCGACAGATCGGCGGTAGGCCCTGGTTTGGTTAATCTGCCGATTATGGTGAGTCGCCAGGGCGTATTGATCCGCCAAGGTCCGCTTCAGCTCCACCAACGGGTCAATGGGGGGCTGACCAACGTCTATAGCATCCTGCGCGTCCTGATCGAGGCCACGTGCATAGTCCAACAGAGCCGGTTCCTCCGACACGTACGTGAACCGCGCCGGCACGATCGACGCGGCCAGAAACCCCAGCGCCACCGCGACACAAACCGACTGTAAGGCAATCGCCAGGATCGCATCCCACCATGCGCCCGAGCCATGCGCTGGCAATCGTAAAACGACCTGGGCCAGTGTTGTAAACTGGAACGCGATCGTGGCAGCGAAGAACGGCAGAGAACGCCAGACATTTTCCTCCTGGTCGATCTCCTTCCGGTAGGAATCGGCCAGGGTCTTTTCGACATGATCGATCGTCGATGCCATACCATTCACCGTTGGATAACGATTGGGCCGGAGCTAAGCATTCGGTCCAATCGTTATCCATCACATCGGGTACGGTCTCAACCGTTTTTTGGTAAGATGTATTCTCGTTCTATTTGGCGTGGTCGTCCCACCGCCAACCCGCCATTTTCATGGCGGTAAGGGACAGCCCGGCAGGCCGCAGAACCCCAGCCCCTGGCCTTTTCCACCGACATCCCGTCCAATACCCCGGCAAAGCGACACCCAAGGGGATGGAAATGGCCAACGACGCCGATACCTATGATTTTATCGTGACAGGCGCCGGTTCCGCCGGCTGCGCGGTCGCCGGCCGGCTCAGCGAATCCGGCAAATACCGGGTGCTGCTGCTCGAAGCCGGGCCAAAAGACACCAACCCCTGGATCCATATCCCGCTCGGCTATACCAAGAACTACACAAATCCCGCCGTGAACTGGATGTTCGAATCCGAGCCCGAACCCAACCTCAACAACCGCACCCTCTACCAGCCCCGCGGCAAGGTGCTCGGCGGCACCTCGTCCATCAACGGCACCGTCTACATGCGCGGCACTGCCTCCGACTATAACGACTGGCGCCAGCGCGGGTGTGAGGGCTGGGACTGGGACAACGTCCTGCCCTATTTCAAAAAAGCCCAGAACCAGCAGCGCGGCGAAAGCGAGCTACACGGCACCGGCGGCCCATTACACGTCAATAATATCCCGCATGAATGGCCGCTGGCGCAGGCCTGCATCGACGCGGCCATGCAGACAGGCATCCCCTACAACCCCGATTTCAACGGCCCGAAACAGGAAGGCACCGGCTTCTACCAGTTCACCGTCAACAACAGCCGCCGTTGGAGCTCCGCCCGCGCCTATCTCGGCCCCGCCAAATCCCGCGCCAACCTGGTCATCTCCACCGAATCCCACGCCCAGCGCCTGATTTTTGAGGGCACCCGTGCCGTCGGCGTCGAATACCGCACGCCGCAGGGCCTGCGCACCGCCCGCGCGGCGAAGGAGATCGTTGTCTCCGGCGGGGCCTTCGGCTCACCGCAGCTGCTGCAACTCTCCGGCCTCGGCCCGGCGCAATTACTGCGTGACCTCAATATCGAGGTCGTGCGCGACATCGCCGGCGTGGGCGAAAACCTGCAGGATCATTTCAACAGCTACCTGTCGTACCGGGTCAATCAGGCCATCACGCTGAACGATATCGGCAACAGCATGACCCGCCAGGTACTGGCCGGCATCCGCTACGTCTTCACCCGCACCGGCGCGCTGACCGGCACCGGCATCTATGCCGGCGCCTTCGTACGCTCCGACCCGCGGCTGGAAAATCCCGATCTGCAGATCAACATGTCGATGTGGAGCACGGAGTCCCGCACCCGCGACGGCATCGTGCCGCATCCTTTCCCGGCCTTCACCCTCAGCCCGGTGCATCTGCGCCCCGAAGGCCGCGGCTTCGTGCGCATCAAAACCCCGCACGCGGCGGATCAGCCGGCGATCCGGTTCGATCAGCTGCGGACGGAGTATGATAAGTCGGCCATCCTCTATGGCCTGCATCTCTGCCGCCAGATCGCCGCCCAGCCGGCGCTGAAGCCCTATGTGGTGGAGGAAATTCTCCCCGGCCCGAAAGTGCAGACCGACGCGGAGTGGATCGAGGACACCCGCCAGCGCGGCGTGGCGAATTTCCACCCCGTCGGCACCTGCCGCATGGGCCACGGGACGGACGCGGTGGTGGACCCGCGGCTGCGGGTGCATGGCATCGCGGGTCTGCGAGTCGCCGATGCCTCGATCATGCCCAGCATCATCGCCGGCAACACAAACGCCCCGTCCATCATGATCGGCGAGAAATGCGCGGCGATGGTGCTGGAGGACGCGGCGTAACGGGCTGGAATGGTGCCGGGTGAGGGGATTGAACCCCCGACCTTCGGTTTACAAAACCGCTGCACTACCGCTGTGCTAACCCGGCCCAGGCCTGAACCGCCGTTTACCGTACTCGCCCGGGCCGCGTCGAGCCTCCCTTAGCAATCTCGGCTTCCAATGCGGCGGGCTTTGCCGCAGGTAGGGTGGAAGTGCCAGAGGGGGGCAGTTCGCGCGGCACCCCGGCCTTGCTACCCAGCCGGGATATTGGGAGATAAACGGTGGTTCTCGAAAATAGATATTTTTGACGCGGCTAGCGTAAGCGTGAAAATGACGCTTAAAAGCCAACTTTCAGCGTCG
>CAIUPC010000487.1 GCA_903900905.1 uncultured Acetobacteraceae bacterium | reverse complement strand
GACGAAAGGTGCCCGTACAACGCTCCCCCTCCCCTCGCGGGAGGGGGTTGGGGGGAGGGGTAAACCCGCACGGTTCGGAAAGGCATCGCCCCCTCCCCCCGCCCCCCTCCCGCGAGGGGAGGGGGAGTGTTCAAACGTATTCACTGCAACCCGAACACGGTCCGCCATTCCTCGATCATCGCCTTCTGCATGGCGGGCATCAGGATGTCGGAGCTCATCAGGATCTTCTGCCCATCCACCCCAGGCACCAGTTTCGGCGCACCGGCGTCGGGTCGGGGTACCGGCGCGCCCGCTGTCGTGAGCAATGCCTTCTGCCCATTCTGGCTGACCGCCCAGTTCATAAACACCTGCGCCGCCTCTGGGTGCGGCGCCTTAACGGGCATCATCAACCCGGTCCCGGTCGTCGGCACGCCAGAGACCGGGTACACCGCGCGGATCGGCGCGTCATCAGCCAGCGCGGTGATCACCGGCGGGTCGATCACCGCCGCCACCCAGATGTCGCCCCGAATGACCGCCTGCACCACCCCGGCGCTGCCATTGAAGAACCGCACGCCGTTTGCTTTCAGCCGGGCGGCGACGTCCTTGATCCCCATCTGATCCCAGGCCGCCAGCATCGTCTGCACCGCGACGGAGCGCCAGGGCGGGTCCATGCCGATCTTGTCTTTGAATTTGGGGTCGAAGAAGGCGGTCCATTCTTTGGGAGCGTCGGCCTCTTTGATGCGGGTCTTGCTGGAGACGAGGCAGGAACGGTTGAACTGCGCGATGTAGATTTGTTCGCGAATTTTGAATCGTTCCGGCATGCCGGCGGCTTCCGGCGGGGTCCAGGTACGCAACCAGCCCTGATCCGACCATTTCAGCAACGTCTCATCCCACAGCGTCATCAGCAGATCGGCCTCCGACGCGCCGGCGGCGTATTCGGTGCCGAAGCGCTGCATCATCTCGGTGCTGCCAAGGCGGTTCGCCTCGACCTTGATTTTGGGGAAAGCCTTGCTGAATTCCGCGATCCACAGATCGCCCAGCGGCGGCGGAACGTTATGAAGGAAATTCAGTTTCCCGGCTTTCTCGGCGACCGCGGTGATGGCAGCCATATCGGCGCCCTGCGCGAAGGCGGGGGTGGCAAAGGCCGCGGCGAGCGGCATTTGCAGCATGGTGCGCCGCTGAAGTGTCATGGTTGTCCTCCCGGGGAATCGTGGGGAGCTTCTAACAGGCCCTCGCACCTGTCTATAGTTCCCTCAAGAGCGGCTCTTCCTTCCGTCATCCCCGGGCTTGTCCCGGGGATGACGGAAGGAAGGCGCGGCCCGATACGATTCCGAGGGGACCGCCATGAACGACATCGTCACCACCAGCCAGACCACCATCCTGGAGGGCCTGGGCGCGCGCATCGCCGCCGTGACCTATGACAGCCTGACGCCGGATGCCTTGCACTGGGCGAAAGTCGCCATCCTCGACACCGTCGGCTGCACCCTGGCCGGCGCGCAGGAGGATTGCGCCCGCATTATCGGCCAGGCCGCCACCTACGGCACCGCGGGCGGCGACTGCCTGGTATTCGGCACCGATCGGCGGGTCGGGCCGCTGGACGCGGCGCTGATCAACGGCACCGCGGCGCATGCGCTGGATTACGACGATTGCTCCAACACGCTGGGCGGTCACCCCTCCGCCCCCGTGGTGCCGGCGCTGTTCGCGCTGGCGGAGATGCACAACCTCACCGGCAAGGACTTTCTCACCGCCTATGTCGCGGGCTGGGAGGCCGAGACCCGCATCGCCCGTGGCGTCAATTTCCACCATTACGAGAAGGGCTGGCACCCGACCGCGACCTTGGGCGTGTTCGGCTCCGCCGCGGGATGTTCGCGTCTGCTGGGCCTGACGGCGGAGCAGACCACGCGCGCTCTGGCGCTGGCGGCGACCTTCTCGTCCGGCATCAAGGCCAATTTCGGCACCATGACCAAGCCGCTGCATGTCGGCCACGCCGCGCGCAATGGCATGCTGGCGGCACTGCTGGCGAAGGACGGGTTCACCTCCTCCGCCAACGCGTTCGAGCACAAGCAGGGCTATCTGGAGGTCTTCAACGGCGCCGGGAACTACAACGCCGATGCCATCCTGGCGGATTGGGCGGAGCCGTGGGACATCGTCTCCCCCGGCGTGGCCATCAAGCAGTATCCCTGCTGCGGCAGCACGCATCCGGCGATCGACGCCATGCTGATGCTGGTGCGCGACAACAAACTGACCCCCGATGCGGTGGAGCGGGTGGATTCCTGGACCCATCCCCGCCGCCTCGCCCACACCAACCGCCCGAACCCGCAAAGCGAGCTGGATGCCAAGTTCAGCGTGCAATACTGCCTGGCGCGCGGCCTGGTCGCGGGCAAGGTCTCGATCGAGCATTTCGAGGGTGACAGCTTTCGCGACCCCGCGGTGCAGGATGTGTTGCGCCGCGTGCACGCCGCGCCGCATCCGGACATGAAGATGGACACGTTCGAGCATTTCGGCGCCGAGGTGAAAGTGACGTTGAAGGACGGCAGCACCCTGACGCAAAAGGTTCATCGCCCGCTCGGCCGCGGCCCGGAAAACCCGCTGCCAACGGAGTTGCTGGAGGTGAAGTTCATCAACTGCGCCGAACGGACGATGTCGGCGAACGAAGTGCCGGTGCTGCTGGGGCAGCTGTGGGAACTGGAAACGATCAGTTCGGTGCGGGCCCTGGCCGATTTGATGCAACGCGCGGCGCGGTAATACGGGAGGCTTTCGATGGTGATGGGTTGCCGCGAAGCGAGCGGCGCCTTCCCCCCCTCCGTCATGCCGACGGAGGTCGGCATCCATGCCTTCAATGGCCGCGACAGGGAAAGGCGTGGATGCTGACCTGCGTCAGCATGACGGGAGGCAGCTGCGGTGCGGTCGATGGGGCAACGGTCATGAATGACAGAGGTTAAACAATGGACTTCTACCACGAAGGCATGCGCGAACTACAGGACCGTTTCGACGGCCGCCGGGTCGCAGACGCGTTGGAGAAAAACCGTATCCGCTACGAT
>CAIUPC010000486.1 GCA_903900905.1 uncultured Acetobacteraceae bacterium | reverse complement strand
CGGCATCCATGCCTTTGCAGTATTCAACGGGAGAAAGGCGTGGGTGCCGACCTGCGTCGGCATGACGAGTAACGGTGGCTGGTACGTCAATCTTTACGCCGGTTGGTATTATATACTCCGACTCCGCGGGAATCCGGATTTCCGCGGAGTCGGAGTATATAACTCGCTACACCGAACGGAGATCGTAACCAAGACGCGGAAAATGGACGACGGTTTCGCCCACCAGCGCATCGACGCGGCGCAAGGCGATCTCCTCCGCGTCGATCAGCACCAGCTCGCCCTCAACGGGATCGCGCGCGTAATCATCGGCACGAATGCGGACGCGCGTGCCCGGAAGCGGGTCCTCCGCAAGGGGGGCGGAGTCACGCGGTTCAGCGGGTTCCGCGGCCGCGGCGATCGCGAGCGCCTCGGCGGCGGTCATGGGGGAGACGGTTCCGTGGCCAAAACCACGCATGCGCTCCATCCAGGCGCTGATACGGGCATAGGGCGCCAGTTCATGCGCCAGCCGCCCGGTCCGCGCGGTGATGAACCACAATGCGTGATAAATCGCGAAATCCGCGATCGTAACGACGGGGCCGAGGATCCAGTCGCGGCCATCCTCCAGCATCGCCGCGACGGCGGCGATTTGCACCCTGACGGCGGGGGCACTGCGCCGTGCGGCGCGCAGCATTGTCGCCGCGTCAGGGGGTGGCAGGCCGCGCATCAGCGCGCGGTCTGCCTGCAAGGTCTCCGGCAGCACATCCATGTTATGGCCGGAGACATAGAGCGACATCGGCCGGAACAGCTGGTTCTCCGCCCAATACGTGACCGCGCTGGCCATCGGTGTGTAGCCGGCGGGAAAGAGGGTTGGGGATGGATACCGGCGCTCCAGCTCCCGCAGAATCAAACGTGTATCACAATAGATATCGGCACCGATCTGCAGAACGGGGGTGCGGCGATAACCGCCGGTCAGTGGGGTCAGGTCCGGCTTAGGCGCCACTGGTGGGATGGTGACGGAGCGCCAGGTCAGGCCCTTGTAGCCGAGCGCCAGCCGCGCCTTCTCGGCATAGTTGGAGAAGTCATAGTTGTGCAGGATGAGTTCGGCGGCCATCGTCATGCCCCTGGTGAGAGAACGATCTTGCCGACGACCGCGCGGGCCTCGATCCGGTGCAGGCCGGTCGCGAATTCTGCCAGCGGCAGAACACGGTCGGTGACGGGGCGCAGGGCACCGGTTTCATACAGGCGGAACAGCTCCCCGAACATCGCCCGGACCCGGGCCCGCAGCGGCGGGTCGGCCTGGCTCTTGCCCCAGGCCATGTAGAAACCCCAGTAAAGTCCGATCACCGTCAGGTTTTTGACCAGGATCAGGTTGGCCGGGACGAGCGGGATGCGGCCGGAGGCGAAACCCATCGGGATGATGCGGCCCAGCGGCGCGATGCAGCGCAGCGACTCATCAAAAACATCACCGCCCACGGGATCGAAGATCACATCCGCCCCGCGCCCACCGGTCAGATCAAGCACCTGCTTGCGGAAATCCCCGGCCCGGTAGTCGATCGCATGCTGGGCGCCATGATCCCTGGCGATGGCGCATTTCTCCGGACTGCCGGCGGTCGCGATCACCGTGGCGCCGAGCACCCGCCCGACCTCGACCGCGGCCAGGCCGCTCGCGCCGGCGGCGCCATGCACCAGCAGGACCTCGCCTGGTTGCAAAGCCGCGCGCCAGGCCAGGGCGGCATAGGCGGTCGCGTAGATGGTCGGGAAATGGGTGGCGGAGGCGAAATCCATCGTGCCGGGGATGCGGAACACGTTTTCCGCCGGAGCGACCACCTGTTCGGCGAAACCACCGGACGCCACCCCGGCGCAAACCCGGTCGCCGATACGCAACCCACCGGCGGCATCGGGTGCCAGTTCCGTTACGATGCCAGCGACTTCAGTGCCGGGAATGAAGGGCAGCGGGGCGCGGTTTTGATGGGTGCCTTGCAGCACCAGGAGGTTGGCGAAGCTCATGCCGGCCGCCTGTACGGCGATCCGCACGCCGCCCGGCACCAGGTCCGGCGGTGGGATGTCCTCCACAGCGGGGGACCCGAAGGTGCGGCACAGGACGGCTCGCATGGCTCAAACCGCGCCTGTTCCGTGCCGGCCCGCCCCGCTGGCGAACCGTTGGGCGCCGTCACGCGCCTCCAACCGCCGGGCTTCGGCGGCGAGGCGGGTTTCCTGGGCGATCGCTTCGGCCTCCGCCAGGTCCCATTGACGGATCGCCGACAGCCGATCGGAGCGCATGGCGATTTGCGGGAAGGCGGCGATGTCGTAGGCGAGGGCAATGGCAGCGGGCAAAGCCTGCCCATTCGCGACCAGCCGGTCAGCCAGGCCCATCGCCACTGCCTCGGCCCCGCCGACGGGCCGGGCGGTCAGCAGCATATCGAGTGCCCGGCCGGCGCCGATAAGGCGCGGCAGGCGGACCGTGGTGCCGTCGCTCATGGGCACGCCCCAGCGGCGGGACAGGACGGCGAAGGTCGCGCCTTCTTCCGCCACCCGCAGATCGCAGCGCAGCGCGATGCCAAGCCCGCCGGCGCAGGCGTAGCCCGCCACGGCCGCGATCAGCGGCTTGCCGAGCGTGTCGTGGCAAGGACCATCCGGATCCCCGGCCCAGGGGCTGTAATCCGTCCCCGCCGCCAGCGCCTTCAGGTCAGCCCCGGCACAGAAATGCCCACCCGCGCCAGTCAGAACCCCCACGCGTGCATCAGGATCGGCGTCGAATGCACGCAAGGCCCGCGTCAGGGCGCTGGCGGTTGGGTTATCAAGGGCGTTGCGCCGCTCCGGCCGATTGATGGTGATGATGGTGACCGGGCCGTCCTTGGCCACAAGGATCGTGCTGGTCCCGGTTTCGTGGCCGTCTGGCATGTCGTTCCCTCCCGCTGCGGAGAGGTTATACCAAGTGCTGTTGCGGTTGACTCAGGCTTTCAACGTCATGGCCCAGCTCGTCCCTAACGGATTCACAGATCGCGGAAATGAATTTCGTCTGTCGTGCTCTATATCGTCATGGCCCGGCTTGTCCGGGCCACCTATCGCGGCACGGTGCGGGCG
>CAIUPC010000485.1 GCA_903900905.1 uncultured Acetobacteraceae bacterium | reverse complement strand
GCCCACGGCTGTCCGGTTTAACCTTGACACCAGGACTGCCATTTTTTCCGTCATGCTCGGGCTTGACCCGAGCACCCCCACGGAGCCTGTCGCCAAAAAAGCCATCACGTCTTGTTCACCGCAAGTCCCACTGGCGGTGCTCGGGTCAAGCCCGAGCATGACGGTTTTCACCGGCCCCTGTGCCTCAGAGCCTTGCCGACGGCGTCATGCCCTCGACGACAAGGGTGCGCAACTTGGGATGCATATGCGGATTGGCGGCGACGATGGACGCGGTGTCGCGGGGATCGCCTTCCTCGGTGGAGGTCACGTAGCCACCGGCTTCGCGCACCATCAGCATGCCGGCCGCGATGTCCCAGGGCTTGATGCCGAGTTCCCAATAGCCCTCGTACCGTCCCGCGGCGGTCCAGGCGAGGTCGAGCGCGGCCGAACCGAAGCGGCGGATGCCCGCGACCTGCGGCATGATGTTCGCGAGGGTGCGGCTGAACGCATTGCGCCGGACGGTGGACACTGCGCCAAACGGAATGCCGGTGGCGAACACGGATTCTGACATTTCCCGCCGGGCGGATACCCGCATGCGGCGTTCATTGACGAAGGCGCCGCTGCCCTTCTCGGCCCAGAACATCTCGTCCGTGGTGGGGGCGTAGATCAGGCCGCAATTGACCTCCGACGTACCGTCCGGCAGCCGGCGTTCGAGCGCCATGCTGATCGCCCAGTGCGGCAGGCCGTGCAGGAAGTTGGTCGTCCCATCCAGCGGGTCCACGACCCAGCGCCAGGCCCAGTTGGGGGAGCCGGATTCGCCGGATTCCTCCATCAGGAACGCATAGCCCGGGCGGGCCTTGTTCAGTTCCTCGCGCAACGTCTGCTCGGCTCTGATATCGGCCTGGGAGACGAAGTCGGAGGGGCCTTTGATGCTGACCTGAAGCTGTTCGACTTCGGCGAAGTCGCGCAGCAGGCGTTTGGACGCCTTCTGCGCGGCATTGGCCATGACGGTCAGATGGGGGGAGAGGCGGAATGCCATGCCAAGGGTGTCCTCAGCCCTTCGCCCGCTCCATGTAGCTGCCGTCTTCGGTGCGGACCACGATGCGCTCCCCGGTTTCGATGAAGGGGGGGACCAGGGTCTTGACGCCGTTGGAGAGCAGCGCCGGCTTGTACGACGACGCCGCCGTCTGGCCCTTCACCACCGGGTCGGCTTCGACGACCTGCAGGATCACGCTGGCCGGCAGATGGATCGCCACCGGCTCACCTTCCACGAGGTCGAGTTCCAGCTTCATCTGGTCCTGCAGGAACGGCGCCGCGTCGCCCATCAAGTCGGCGGCGACATGCAGTTCCTCATAGGTTTCCGGATCCATCAGCACGAGATTGGTGCCGTCGGTATAGGAGTAAGTGTACTCCTTATTGTCGGTCGTCAGACGCTCGACAGTGTCGGCGGTGCGCCACCGTTCGTTGGTCTTGTTGCCGGTCCGGAGGTTGCGCATCTCCACCTGGATGAACGCGCCGCCCTTGCCGGGGGTGATGATCTGCTGCTTGAGCACGGTCCAGCGGTTGCCGTCATGCTCGATCACCTGGCCGGCGCGGATCAGGTTCGCCTGCTGTTTCATGGGGAAAGCTCGTCTCGCTTGGGGGAAAGGGTGGGGGCTTCTAGACCGTGCGGGCAAGGGCGGCAAGCTTTGGCACGCGGAATGCACGTTTTCCCGCGCATCACACCGATGCGGAGGAGACACCGCTATGACCCGCGCCGAGCTGACCGAGAAGATCCTGGACATCAAACGCGACAACGGCTGGAGCTGGAAACACATCACCGAGACTATCGGCGGCATGTCCCCGGTGCTGATCGTGGGCGCCCTGCTGGGCCAGATGAAGCTGGTGCGCCCCTTGGCCGCCAAGGCCGCCGCGCTGTTCGGCCTGACCAAGGCGGAGGAAGCAATGCTGAACGAGGTGCCGTATCGCGGCACCGTCATGCCGCCCACGGACCCGCTGATCTACCGGTTCTATGAGATGGTGATGGTCAACGGCCCGGCCTGGAAGGCGCTGATCGAGGAAGAGTTCGGCGACGGCATCATGTCGGCGATTGACTTCGATATCGGAATAGAACGCGAACCCAACCCGCGCGGCGATCGGGTGCGGATCACCATGTCCGGCAAATTCCTGCCCTACCGCTATTACGGCGCCGAGCAGGGCAGTCCGGAATACGGCTACAAGGAGGAGCCGGCGGAATAGGACCGTCCGTCCGGGCCCCGCACCGTACCGTCCGTATTCAGATACCCCGGCCCGATCGGCACCTTGCCGTGCCCGCCGGGGATATCCAGGATGTAGGTTGGCCAGGCTAACCCGGTCACCCGGCCGCGCAGGGATGCCAGCAGCCGCTGGCCTTCCGCGATGGGCACGTGAAACCGGGCGGTGCCGGGGGCGGCATCGAGCTGGTGCAGGTAATAAGGCTTCACCCGGGCCGCGAGCATCGCCCGGAACAAGGCCTCCAGGGCGTCCGCGCTGTCGTTGACCCCGCGCAGCAGCACCGACTGGCCCAGCAAGGGGATGCCGCGGCGGCGGACCCGGGTCAGGGCGGCATGGGCATCCGCTGAAAACTCCCGCGCATGGTTGGCGTGCACCACCAGCCAGAGCGGGGTTTCGGTGTCCAGCGCATCCGCCACGGCGTCGCTCAGCCGCGCGGGGTCCGCCACCGGCACCCGGGTGTGGATGCGCAGCGTCCGGATATGCGGGATGGACGACAGCGCGGCGATGATCGCGCGGAGCCGCCGGGGCGAGAGCATCAGCGGGTCGCCGCCGGTCAGGATCACCTCGGTGATCGCGGGATGGTCCGCGAACCAGGCATAGGCGGCGTCCAGTTCGGCATCCGTCAGGAGCCCGCCGGCGGGGCCGACATGCTCGCGCCGGAAGCAGAAGCGGCAATAAACCGGGCAAACCAGCAGCGGTTTCAGCAGCGCCCGATCGGCGTAGCGGTGCACCACGCCTTTGACCGGGGACAAGGCGTCGTCGGCGATGGGATCCAGGCTTTCGAAATCGGCGACGATCAGCTCCGCCGGGTCGGGGACGAACTGGCGCCCGATGGGATCGTCCGGGGTTTCGATCAGGGCCCGGACCGCGGGGGTGATCGCCACGGCATAGCGCGCTTCGACCGCGGCGATGGCATCGAGATCGCGAGCCGCGATCAATCCCGCGTCGTGCAACGCCGCCGCGCTGCGTAGCGTCAGGAGGGCTTCGGCGCTCATGGGAGCGAGGCAAGCACCGTCGTGCGGTACAAAGCGGGCAGGGGGGTGGCGAAATCGATGCTGTCCAGGCTCAGCCTGTCGCCGGGGCCGAGGATCTCGGGTTCCTCCGGCCAGAACCCGTCCGGGCGGCGGCGCAGCAGTTCGGCTTCCACGCGCGTGGTGTGCAGCACCAGGATTTCCCGCACGCTGGGAATGGTGGTGTAGGCCCAGACATTGGCGCGGGTGGCTTTGGCGTTGCTGGGTGAAAGGATTTCGACCAGCAGCACCGGATCGGGGATCGAATGTCCCCCCGATGGTGGCGAGCAGGTGACGCCAATGTCCGGCACCCGGTAGTTCCGGCTGGCGCCCGTCAGCGGCACGATGCCAGGTTCGGTGATTGTTCGGCATGGGCTGCGCCGATCCAGCAGATGGTTGCGGAGCAGCGCGGCCAGCTCACCCTGGATCATGCCATGCGTCTCGCCGCCTGGCGCCACCGCCAGCGGCTCCCCATCGATCAGCTGCCAGTTGCGCCCGGCACGATCCGCCGCCGCCCAGTCCAGGAACACGGGCACGGTCATCGGCTCGGGGCTGCGTTTGCGGAGGGCTACCATCGCGCCAATCTACCATAAGCCCCGCGATCCTGTCGCGCCTCTTGGCGGCGGGCGCGGGCGGTGCGAAGCATGGCCCATGACCCTTCCCGTCTGGCATCCTGAAAGCCTCGCCGCCCGGCAGCCCTTCCTGCGCCGCCGCGCTGCCCTGACCGCCGCGACCCGCCGTTTCTTCGATGAACGGGGCTATACCGAAGTTGAGACGCCCTACGCCGTTCCGGCCCCGGGGGAGGAAGTGCATCTCGACACCTTCCGCACCGAACGCCGCTATCCCGATGGGCGGGCCGAACCGCTCTGGCTGCACACCAGCCCGGAACTGGCGATGAAGCGGCTGCTGGTGGCGGGTGCCGGCCCCATTTTCCAACTCGCCCGTGTCTGGCGAAACGGGGAGGGCAGCGCGCGGCACGCCCCGGAATTTACCATGCTGGAATGGTACCATCCCGGTGCCGATATGGACACGCTGATCGCGGAAACCACCGCTCTGCTGCGCGCGGTGCTGCCGCCGGTGGTGACCTCGGCGGGCGTCACCACCGATCTGTCCCGGTTTGAACGCCTGACGGTGGCGGAGGCCTTTGACCGCTACGCCGGTGCCGACGTTCTGGCCACGGCCGACGATGCGCCGGCTTTGGCCGCGGCCGCCGGGGTGCGGCTGCGGGACAATGAGAGCTGGGAGGATCTGTTCTTTCGCCTCCTGCTCGATCGCATCGAGCCGCATTTGGGGCGCGATCACCCAACCTTCCTCACCCACTGGCCCGCGGCGCAGGCGGCGTTGGCGCGGCGGTGCCCCGATGATCCGCGGGTGGCGGAGCGCTTCGAATTGTTCGTGGGCGGGATCGAACTGGCCAATGCCTTCGTGGAGCTGACCGATGCGGCCGAACAGCGCGCCCGGTTCGAGGATGACCGGGCCCGGCGGCATGCGCTGTATGGGGCGGATTGGGCGATGGATGAGGACTTCCTCGCGGCCCTGGCGCACGGCATGCCCGCCAGTGCCGGCATCGCCTTGGGCTTTGACCGTCTGGCGATGCTGGCGTCCGGGGCGGATCGCATCGGGCAGGTGCTATGGCTGCCGCCGGCTGATCTGGCATGAGGGATGTGCGTCCGGTTGATCGCATGGGTTATGATGTCTCCCCCTCCCCTTGAGGGAGGGGGCTGGGGGGAGGGGTGAAAAGGCACAGTTTCGGGGGGATTGACCCCTCCCCCCAACCCCCTCCCGCAAGGGGAGGGGGAGAGTCAATTTCAACGGCCACTGGTATGAGTCGGGTTTGGCTTATTCGTGAGACATCTGCGTTTTATTGGCTTTCAGCGATGATTTGTGCCAGAATGTAACCTCTTCCGGTCCTCGGACACGGTTTCACAGGGGGATGCGATGCGAATCAGACTCATGGCCACGGCGGTGCTGATGCTTGGGTTCAGTGTGGCGGCCTATGCCGCGGATCCCAGCGTGGAGGACATGATCAAGCAGCTGAAGCCAACATCAGGGGCCCAGCTGCGGGATTCCAGCTATGCCGGGGTCCGCTTCGCCGTGCCGCCCCCTGGTTCGGCGGCGGGACCTTCCCCTGGCGCCGCCGCGAATAAAGCGCCCGCGGCGGCGCCGCCGGATACCTCGCAACCCGGGACCGGCAATATCCTCAGCCTCGCCGTCACCTTCGCAACCGGTTCGGCGGAGCTCCAGCCGGGCGCGCGCATTCTGCTGGATCGTCTGGGAACCGCGCTGTCCAGCCCGGATCTGATGACCTTCCGGTTTCGGATCGAGGGTCATACCGACTCTGTTGGTCAGCCGGCGGTCAATCAGGACCTGTCGGAACGCCGGGCGCAGGCCGTCGCCGACTATCTGGCGGAGAAATTTGGCGTCAATCCCGCGCGTCTGGTCGTGGTCGGGTTCGGTGCCGCGCAGCCGGTGGTACCCGCCCCGGCGCAGACGGCGGAGCCGCGTAACCGCCGGGTGCAGGTCGTCAACCTCGGCGCCTGATCCCAACCGTCCGCCGCGCCAGCGCTCCCTTGGGGTCTCTGGCGCGGCCTGCCTGTCAGTTGCGTGCCACGGCTGCGTCGATCGCGGCCACTTTGGCGGTGGCGCGGTCCTGCGCGCCCATGCCGCCCACGAGGGCCCCGACCGCCCAGTAATGCGGATGACCCAGTTCGGCCGTCGAGCCTACGGCTTCATCCAGCATCTGACGCTGCGCGGTGGCCAGCGCCTCCGGCAGCGGCATCGCCGTGGCGCCGGTCTGGTTGCGCAGGAACAGCGCCGTCAGATAGGTCATCGATTTGTCATTCGCGCTCCAATGCGTGACCAGCAGGGAGCGGGCGCCGGCGAACAGGAACGACCGCGCCAGACCCGACAGGCCTTCACCGGCGCCGGATGTATTGGCACCACCGGTGTTACAGGCGGACAAAATCACCAGCTCCGCGTCCAGATCCATCTGCTGCACCTGAGACGCCTTCAGGAACGCACCAGACGCATTCGGTGCCCCCGCGGTGGTGGAGGTCAGGATCGCCGGCTCCGACAGGCAGCGCAGCTCGCCTGGCAGCACGGCATGGGTGGCGAAGTGCAGGACCCTGTAGTCCTTCAGCGTGGCCGCCATGACCCGCGCCGCGGTGAAATTCGGGCCTAGCAACTCGCTGCTGGCCGAACCGTTCAGCAACCGCCGGGCGACGGTGAGTTCCACCGACGCGCCGCTGAGCGGCGGCAGGTGCGACAGGCCATAGGCGCTGGTGCCGCACAGATCGACCGGGAAGGTGGCCAGCGCCTGCGCCATGCTGGGCGGGCGGAAGTCGCCGAAGCCGAACCAGGGCTGGTTGGACCGCACCGTCTTCGCGGCCTTGCGCAGGTTCACGAAGCTGGCCGGGGAGGGCACATGCGTGATCGCCATCTGGCGGACCAGGAACGGCGCGTTGCTCAGCGCCCCCTGCTGCGCCGGGCCTGTCAGCAGGGCCGAGAACGGAACCGAGAGCAGGCTACCGGCAGGCGCGACGATCAGCGTCTTCGCCCCGTCCAGGCCGGAAGCCACCGGCCTCAGCACCGCGTCATACAGAGCCTGCGCCGAGGCAATGTCGAACGGCAGCACCGCGCCGACATCGGGTACCTCGGTGGTCTTGCGGAAACGGGCGACCAGCGGGTTGATCACCTTGGCACCGCCGTCGATGCGGCCGAGGGACAGCTTTCCGTCACGCAACAGGAAGGTCCAGCCTTCGTCCTCACCCAGGACGATGGCGATCAGGGCCTCGTCCGGGCGCAAGGCCGACAGCACGGATTGCGCGGGCACGGTCTCCTGCACCAGCGCCGCGAACCCCGGCGACGCCGACTGCACTTCCTGATCGGCGTCATTGGCCGCCGCGCGGGCCTTGGCCACTTCGGGTTCCATCGCCGCGGCATCGCCGGCGGTGTCCTTGGAGGAGGCGAGGTCGGATTGGCGGCGCAGCAGGATCTCAAGCCGGTCCTTGGTGTAGTCACGCTGGCGGATGGCTTCCTTCACGCGGGGATCGCGCGCCCCTTCGGCGAGGCGGGCGGTCGCCAGCGCGATCTGCTGCCCGGTCACGTTGCCTTGCGCGAATTGTGAGACGGCAAACATCTCGGCCAGGACCGCCTGGGCATTGCCCGGGCGGCGTTCGGCTTCGATCGCGTATGTGCGCAGGCAGGGCAGCAGCAGTGATGAGGATACGCCGCTCTTGGAGGTCCGCAGCGTGGCGATGGCCTGCTGGCACAGGGCCGAGGCCGCGCTTTGTTCTTCAGCGGCGATCAGCTGCGTGGCACGGAGCAGCTGGGTCTCGGCCAGCGGGCGGCTTTCCGGCTGCGCCTTGGTGAAGATATCAACCGCGCGGTTGAGTTCGCTGGTGCCTTGCTTGCCGCTGCTGGAGGCGAACGAGGTCATGCCCAAAGTGCGATAGTAACGGGCGACCAGGCGGGGGTCGCGGCCGTTATACAGCGCGCGTTCCGCTGTCAGGGCCTGCTCCGCCTCGTCCAGCCGGCCGAGTGCGCGCAGCGCCACCGCCTGATACCGGCGGGTCTCGATCAGTCCGTTAACGGCATCGCGGGTGGTCTGGTCGGAGAACACGGCGGCGGTGGCGGCGCGTTCGGCCATGCGTTCGACCGCGCTGTTGCCGGTGGAGACGGCGGTGCGGGCGGGCACCAGGGCTTCCTTGGGAATGAAGGCCAGGTACCCTTGTTCCGCGCGCTTCAGATGCGCCAGCGCGTCGGCCGGCTTGCCGCGGTTCAGTTCATCGAGCGCCTGCAAATGGGCGACCATCGGCGCGGCCGCCGGATCCGTCTGATTTGGCAACGCTGCCAACCGGACCGCGCGTGCGAACAGCGGCGCGCTTTCGTGGAAGCGTTCCTGATTGGAAATCTGCAGCGCCTCGCGCGCCAGCGGCACGGCCAGGGCCGGGTGGTCGCCGCCCACCAGACGTTCCTGAATGGCGCGGCTGGCGTGGTAGGCGGCCTCCGCCGCGGCATAGCGGCCGGCGCGGTTTTCGCGGGCGCCGAGGCTGGTCAGCTGATCAACCGCGGCGATGGCATCAGCGCCGGTCAGCTTGCCCGACTGCGCGGCATCGGCCAGGCGTTGCGCCTGCAGGCCCTGATTTTCGTCCTTACGGGCTTCAACCTGCGGCAGCTTGTTGGCCAGCACGCCGATAGCGCGGGGCAGCACGGCCTCGGCGGGGCCAACGGCGTCGGCGATATACAGCGTGCCATCGATCTGGGAGGCGAGTACCGATTGCGGAAAGCCGCGCTGGCGCCAGTTGCACCGCATGGCCATGGCCGCGGCGTCCTGCACTTTGGCCGGGCTGGGCTGGGCGCACAGGAAGCGCCGATCAAATGCCTCCCGCCAGGCGCTGGTGGTGAGCGCGGTGGCGGGGTCCTGGGCTTGCGCCGGGATGGCCACATGACCGGACGGCTGGATCGCGCTGCCGCAGTAGATATCGGCGCCCGCGCCGTTTCGCTGGACGGTGCAGGTCTCACCGGCGGCGTTCTGGCCGAGTTCATAGGCCGGACTGTTGCGGCCGGCGCGCGTGTCCGGTGGCGGGGCTGAACAGGCCGCCACGGAGAGGCCGAGCAGAAGCGCCGAAAGACGGAGGGAGGTCGTTGCCATGATCAATAATCCCGTTCTGCGACGTCGGGTAGCACGACAAGCTCATCGGTTGCCGATGGCGGGGCGCCGGGCTCCACTTCATTGAGCGGATTGACGACCGGCACCGCGATTGTCGGGATCAGCCGGCAATTAACCGATTGAATCGGGCAGCTATTCACCAGGTAGCTGTTCTTCGGCAGCGGCAGGATGAAGCTGCGCGACGCTGCATCCTGACCGGCCACGCCGTCGACGACGCCGTAGAGGCTGACCGCGGACGCGAACCCGGGCGGGGTGTAGCGCACATAAAGACTCTTGACGTTGATCTGGCCGGTTAACTGGCCCTGATCGGCGTCGAGCCAGAGCCGCGCGGTGGGGGCGTACAGGTCCTCGAACGTGATGGTGCCGTTATTGGTGACATGGAACACCACATCCGTGCTGGCGCCGGGGATGGCGGTGGCCGGTGCGGTGATGCTGGCGGTGCTTTGGACCAGGATTTGCGGCGCCGAACCAAACAGACCCGTTCCGGACGAAACGGTCGGAAAGTTATTGATGTTGGCGAGCTGCTTGCTGGCATCCAACGCGGGATTGAGCGCGAAGCCGGTCAGCGCGCCGCCAAAGATCAGCGTACCGGTGGCGTTGAAGGCACCGGTCAGTCCGGACACCGTGCCATTGAGCTGCGCATTGCCCGTGACAGTGGCTGTTACCGTGCCCCCCGCCGCGATCGAGGCCCCCGCCGCCTGGGTGAAGTCACCCGTGTTGTTGAACACGATCGTGGCCGCGCCAACCGCGCCGATAACAGTCAGGCTGCTGTTGTTGGTCAGCGCGAGGGACGAACCGCCGGCGAACGTGCCGAGATTGGCGATCTGGTTGGTTCCGGTCAGGGACGTGGACCCCAGGCTGGAACCACCCGTCAGGGTCCCGGCGGTGAGGAATCCGGTCTCTGTGATGCTCCCGGTCGTGGCGTTCAGGCTGGTCGTGCCGGCGCCGCCGTCGGTCACCTTGCCGCCGATACCAATGGCGGTGGCGGTTCCGGCGATGTGAAGCGCGCTGACGGTGCCGGTGCTCGCGACATTCAGCGACGCACTGTTGGTGATCGCCACGCTGCCCAGGGTGCCGCCATTCAGCGCGCCTTGGACGGTGAGGAACTGACCGTTGTTCAGCGTGAAGCCATTGGCGCTGAAATTGCCGATATTCGCGATCTGATTGGCACCGTTCAGAGTGGCGCTGCCAAAGACACTGGCGGAACTGAGCAAGGTGCCGGCGGTGATCACGCTGCTGCCCGAGGTTTGGCTGACGCTGCCGGCGCTGCTGTTCAGATCGACAAACCCGCCGGACTGGCCGATGGAAGAGGCGCCATTCAACTGAAGACCGGTTTTGCCGTTGAGCTGCACGCTCGCGGCCTTCGCGACGGCATTGCCGTTCAGCACGACCGCACCGAGGCTCGCGGTTTCCACCACCGAACCGATGGCGGTGGCGGTCCCGGTCTGCGTTATGGTTCCGGTGTTCGACGTCAGGCGGGTGGTGCTTCCGGACGCGGTTGCTGACACCGAACCACTGTTGATCAGATCCGTCTGCGCCGTCAGCGTCGCCCCGGCTGTTGCCGTCACGATGCCGGTGCTGGTCACGTTCAGCGTCGTGCCTTGCGCGATCAGCGTTGCTGACCCGTTTGTCGCGGCGGCGGTGCCGCTCTGGGTCAGCGAGGAACCGGCGGTTTCGAACAGGCTCGCGCCGCGGGCCAGGCCCGCATTCGACAGCGTGCCGGCGGTCGCGGTCAGCGAGACGGCTGCCGCGGTTGAGGTGGAGAGGACCGTGCCCGTGTTGGTCAGGTCGGTTCCGGTTGTGATCGCGACCGTGCCAGGGGCGCTGACGGTGCCGGTGATGCCGAGGGTCCCGGTATTGACCAGGGTGAAACCGTTCGTACCGCCGGAGACCGCGAAGTTCGCCAGGGTGCCGATGGTGTTGGCCGTACCGGCGAGGTTAACGGTGCCATTGGCGCCGTTGGTGCTCTTGAGCGTACCGGCGTTGATGATCCCGGTCGCGGCCTGCGTTACGCCGCCGGCGCTGCTGTTCAGGTCGACGGTCCCGGCGGACTGGCCGATACTGCTGGATCCGTTCAACTGGATGCCGGTCTTGCCGTTCAGTTGCACCGTTGGTGCCGTCGCTACGGCGCCGCCGTTCAGGACCAGGCCGCCATTGGTGGCGGTTTCCGTCACGCTCCCCAAAGCTTTGACCGTGCCGCCCTGGGTGATGGTGCCGCTGCTGGAGAGCAGGGTGGCGGCACCCGCTGCGCCGCTGACCGAAACGATTCCATTTTGGGTCAGGTCGGAACTGGCGGTCAGGCCCGCGGCGGTGACGGCGGTGACCGTGCCGGCCGAGGTCAGGGCCAGGGTTCCGCCCTGCGCCACCAGCGTGGCTGTGGTGACGGTCGCATCCGTCGAGCCGGACTGGGTCAGGGCGCCGGATGCCGTTTCCGCGACGCTGGTGCCGCGCACCAGCCCGGATTGGGTGATGTCGCCGGCTGTCGTGGTCAGTGTTACGGCGCCGGAGGCGGACAGGATTGTTCCGGTGTTGCTCATCGCCGTCCCGCCTGAGCGGATGGTGACGCCGCTATCGGCGGTGACGGTGCCGGTGATGGCGAGCGTGCCGTTGCTGGCGAGACCGGTGTTGATGAGCGTGAAGCTGTTCCCGGCGCCGCTGACGGGGAAGTTGCCAAGCACGCTGACGGCATTGGCGGTGCCGGCGAGGTTGACGGTGCCGGTGGCGGAGCCGGTGCTCAGCAGGGTGCCGGCGGTGATTTTGCCGGCGGGATCCTGCGTGATCGTGCCGCCATTGGTGGTGGTCACGTCCAGCGTGCCGGCGGTCAGGGCCTCGGTGGCCGTGAAGGTGATGCCGCCGCTGCTGGAGGTCAGGAGCACCTTGCCGGTGCTGGTATTGTTCGTCGCAAGCGCGCCCGACACCACCAGCGGATTGAGCGTTCCGGCGGTGGTGAGGCTGATGTTGTTCGCGGTGATCGAGCCGATCCCGTTGGCGATGGCCGCGCCGGTCGCGTTGAGCGTGCCGGCATTGGTCAGAACCAGATCGCCGCCGGTGACCTTGAACCCGCCAAGGGCCAGCGTGCCGACGCTGATGCTCGGCAGGGAGACAAGTGCGCCGGCGGTGCCGCCCAGCGCCAGCGATGCCGCGGTCAGCGCCGCCGTTTGGGCGATGCCGCCGCGGGAGGCGAGGAACAAAGTGCCGGCCACGGTCCCGCCGAGCGCGACCGACCCATCCAGCGCGATGCTGGCGGCGTTGATGACCGTCGAGGGGGTGGAGCCGGTCACGTCGGTGAACTGGCCGATAACCAGGGCGCCCGTGTTGATGTGGGACACCAGTCCGCTGTCGATCGCGAGCGGCTGTGCCGTGCCGCCCAGGCTCATGGCGACGGTCGTGCTGAAGGGCGCGAACTCCACCGTGCCGCCGGTCGCGACGAGGGTACTGGCGGGGTCAGAGGTCAGTTTATCGGCGATGATCGCGATGCGCCCGCCGCTGGCGGCCGTCAGGGTCGCGCCGGTACCACCGGCGCCGAGGGCGATGGTATCACCGGCCTGGGTCACTTCGAAGAACAGGCTTTTGCCGCTGTAAGTGCCGGTGAGCGTCAGGGTGGGATCGTCCACCACCACGAGCGAACCGCTGTTGACGGTCATGCCGTTGCTGGAAAGGATCTGGTTGTTGGGGTTCAGGATCCGGACGTCGCCCGGACCGGTCGTGACGACCGAAAGCGTGCCGGCGATCAGCACGCCCCCGGTGGCCGCCTGCGTGATCGCACCGCCGCTGTTGAGCTTGATCAGCCCGGTGGTGGAAATCGTGCCGCCGTTCTGCGCGATGCCGCCGTTACCGCTGATGCTGACCGTGCCGGCGTTGCTGGCCGCGATGGTGCCGGCGGTCTGGGTGAAGCTGCCGGCCGTCGCGGTCAGGGCGCCGCCGCCGGAGCCGGCACTGGTCAGGCCGCTATGGGAGAGATTGCCGGCCGCCGCGGTGATCGATACCGCTCCGGCGGTCCCCGCCGCCTGGACGGTGCCGCTCTGCGCGAGGGTGCCCGTGGTGGCGGTCAGGGTCGCGACGCCAGCCGTGCCGCTGACTTTCACCGCACCGCTGTTGATAAGACCGGTATTGCCGGTCAGCGTCGCGGCGGTGACGGACGTCACGGTACCGGAAACGCCCAATGTTCCGCCCTGCGCGTTCAGCGTCGCTGACGTCGCCGTCGCGTCGGTCGAACCAGCATGGGTGATGGCGGTGCTCGCGACCTCGGACACGCTGTTACCGCGGACCAGGCCGGATTGGGTCAGGGCTCCGGCGGTCACGTTCACTGAAACCGGGCCGGACGCGGAAACAAGGGTCCCGGTGCTGGCGATCGTCAGGTCGTTCTTGGTTGTCACGCCGACGCTGGCGTCGGCGCTGACGGAGCCGGTGATCTGCAACGTGCCGGCGTTTGTCAGGGTGAAGCTGTTGGCGGCGTTGCTGACCGCGAAATTGCCCAGCGTGCCGATGGTGTTGCCGGCGCTGATCAGGTTGACCGTGCCGCCGGCGCCGCCCGTGCTACGCAGCGTGCCGGCGGTGATCGAACCCCCGTTTTGCTGGATCGTGCTGGTGCTGGTCAGGTCGAGCGCGCCGGTGCCGGTATTGATGATTGCGCCGGTGTTCAGGTTGATCCCGGCACCGGACAGAATAACCGGCGTGCCCGCGGCGGTGATGCCGGCGCCGACGGACAGCGCCCCCGTGGTGGTGGTAATCGCGATGGTGCCGGCACCGCTGGTGGTCACGCCGCTGAGCGGATTGGACGGATTGCCGCTGCCGGCCGCCATGGTGCCGCTGCTGGCCAGGCCGTTGGCGGCGAGGGTCACGCCGAGTTGGGCCGGGGTCATCGTGCCGACGGATAGCGCCTGCGCGTTGGTGACATTGATATTGCCGCCGCTGTTGGCGAAGGCGGCCAGGGTGCCGATGGTGTTGCCCGCGGTCAGCGTGACATTGCCGCCCGAAATCAGCCCCAGGCTGCCGCCCGCGGCGCTGAATCCGATCGCCTTGGTCTGCGTGATCGTCCCGCCGCTGCCGCCTGTGACCAGCAACAGGGTCGGAATTTTCGCGGGGTCGAGGACGAGATTCGCTGAACCCCCGATGCTGATTGGGCCGGAGAATGTCGCGGAGGCGTCCGTCGCGCGATAGCCGATCTGGAGCGCGCTGGCGGTGATGGGGGCGAAGTCGGCTGCCTGGAGCCCGAGCGTTCCGCTGCTGCTCGCCCCACCCAGGGCGATCGCGACGCTGGTGGTCGACGGGCCCAGCACGACGGTGCCGGTGCCGGCGCTCAGGGTGCCGCCCGCTGACAGCCCCAGCGTATCGCCGAGCAGCACGACCGTGCCGCCGCCGCTGACGATGCCGCCGGCGTTGCTGATGCCGCTGCCGGGTGCGGCGGCGAGGTCGATCTCCCCGCCGGTTGAGGCGATGGCGTTGCTGACCGCGATGGTGCCGGAGCCTGTCGTGGCCAGCGCGATGCGGCCATTGGCGGTGGCGATGCCGGTGGTGCCGGAGACGATGCCGACGGTCAGGTCAGTCGCTTTGTTGCGGAACAGGAAGCTGTTGCCGGCGCCGGATACCGCGCCGGCGATCGTGGAGACCGCGTTGGCGTTCGGCAGGCTGACTGTGCCGGCGGCGATGATGGCGAGGCCGGCGGCCGTAATGGTGCCACCGGTCTGGGTCACGGCTTTGGCCGAGGTCAAGGTCACCGGATTGGCCCCGGTCACGATGTCGCCGGTCAGCGTGATTGCGCCGGTCCCGGTCGTGGTGATCGCGACCGCGCCGGCGGCCGCCGAGAGCGGACCGGCGATTTCGAGGCTTTTGCTGTTGACGACGGTGAGGCCGGCGCCGGTGATGGTGGCCGCGCCGATGGTGCCGATGGCATTGGCTGTGCCGATGAGCGTGGCGCCGCCGGCGATGCCGTTGGTGCTTTTAACGGTGCCGGCATTGATGGTGCCGGTCGCGAGCTGGCTGACGCCACCGCTGGTGCCGACGCCGAGATCAACGACCGAAGTTGCGCCGCCGATGACGCTGTCGTTCAGCGTTATGCCGGTCTTGGCCGAGAGTTGCAGCGTGTTGGAGATCGCGAGATTGGCGGCGGACGTGCCGGTGAAATCGCCAGCGGCATTCAGGCCAACGGTGATGGCGGTGGAACCGAGCGTGATCGCGCCGGCGGATGATGCATCCAGAACCAGCGTGCCGGCGGTGATGGCGAACCCACGGTCCACCGAAATATTGCCGCCCGCGGTCATCGTCAGCCCGTGGGTGCCGATGTTCAGGCTATTGGACTTGCCGGTTGAAAATCCGAACAGGATATTGCCGGCCGCGCCGAGTGAAATATTGCTCGTCGCGCCGGCGGTTTCGAGAATGGAGGTTTTCAACCATGACGGCACGGCCGTTCCGGGTCCGCCATTGGGGGCACCGCTGGCGTCGAACGGAATATTGCTTTTGGTGATGGTGCCGCTGCTGGTCACCGCGTTGGGTGCGAGATCGGAAATATAAAGATCCGACGGATCGAGCAGCAATGTGCCGGTCTTACCCAGCTTCGCGGTCGTATCGACCAGACCGGTCAATGACAGCAGAGCGCCGGAAACCTCGACGAAGCCGCCATCGCCGCCATTGGCACCGCCTTTGGCGGAAATTGACCCGTCCATGGTCGTTGTCTGGCTGGACAAAATTGTGACGTTGCCGCCATTGCCGATGTTGGTTGCGTCCGCGGTGATCGAGGCGCCCGCGTTGATGGTCACCGATTGCGCGGTCTGCGCCGCCGTGACCGAAGG
>CAIUPC010000484.1 GCA_903900905.1 uncultured Acetobacteraceae bacterium | reverse complement strand
GGGTCGAAATCTCGGACCAGGCGTCCCAGATGGGAGATGCCGATTGATGCATCTCTGCTATGAATCGTACCGAGTCGAGCCGAGGGAAGCATTATTTTCCCCCGGCGTGGCTTATCCGGATGCCTATGCGGACAAGCCGGGCCATGACGTCGTAGAGCAGAACGCGCGAAAATCGTTTCCGCGATCTGTGAATGCGGTAGGGACAAGCCGGGCGATGACGATTGAGGCAGGATCGCGCACATTCGTTTCCGTGATCCGTGAATGCGGTAGGCCCGCGGGTCCGGCCGATGGCCGGAGCCTGTCCTCGGGCGGGCGATGCCCGACCCTTGGGCCCGCCATGACGTGAGGGGGCGGCCGGCACGTCAATTTCGAGAAGGATTGGTGTCAGGCCCTGATGGCGCGACGAGCGCTACCGCCGAGCGCGGGAATTTTCGCGGGCGACCACACGCAAGGGTTGCTTTTAAAAAATTTTCAACTATAAATAGATTTATGGATATCCCATCGGAGGCAAAAGCCGCCTCAACTGTGAGGCAGATCACACCATCGTCCAAAAAACACCTCTAATTTGTATGCATGACACAAAACAGGGATGATCACGTTAATTTGGCGTGACACGCCTTCCCGGCGAGTGTTAGGGTTTTGAAAGATTTGGCGAAGGGGCGTTGGCCCGGTCATCAGATCAAGCGGCGACGGGTTACCGTTTAGCCGCCTTGTGGTGCAGCGATGTGCCCAAGGACGGACGGTCAATTGAGTGACAAAGCCTGGTCGCATCGTGCCGCCGGGTTGGCAGACGAAGAAAGCAACCAAAGCCTCGCCCAGCGAAGGCCCAGCCTAAAGGAGGAACGTGATGTCCGCGCGATCAACGGTTATTACCGCTCAATCCCACCTCAGCGATGCGAAGGTCCCGCACACATGGCGCGACCCCGTCACGGGCTCCCTGCACCGCCGTCTCGCGGATGGGATCAACGCCGCGTTCGAGCACGCGTGCCGCCATGGTGACCTGGACACGGCCGCCGACCTGATCGCCGTCCTCGAAGATCAACGGGACCGCTGGATCTCCATCAATGGCGGCGAACGCCGGCGGAGCGATCAACTGATCAACCGCATGAAGGACTATCTGATCCACCGCCGCACCCAGCAGCTCGTTGCCGCGGTCGATGCCAAGGTGCCTCAGCGCCGCCACTGATACCGTAACTCCGCCGCGGGTTAAGGGTTAACCGCCGCGCGGGCCGCGCCGCATGATGCATGACAGCGGCACCGCCACCGCGGCCGTGAAGCCCATCAGGTAAAAGGCGTTGATGTAGCCAATCATCGCCGCTTGCCGCGTGATTTCGTTAGAAACCCGCAGCAGCCCGGTCGCGGTATCCAGCCCCCATTGCGAGGGCATCCCAGGAAAATCCAGGACCTTGTTGAAGGGCGAGATGAACTCCGTCAGCCGCGCGTAGTTCGACGCGGTGGAGCGCAGCAGCATCATCACGGTCAACGAGATGAACAGGCTCGACCCGAAATTCCGCAGCAAGGTGAAGATCGCCGAACCCTCGGTGATCAGATGCGGCGGCAGCGTGGCGAAGGCCATCACGGTCATCGGCGTGAACGCGATGCTCTGACCGAACCCCTGCAACATATGGGTCCAGAAGACGTCGAAGAACGTCAGGTTGATGTCAAACTGCGCCATCGACAGCCCGGCCGTGGCCTGTAACGCCAGGCCGCAGGCGATCGCCAGGCGTGGCGCCACCCGGGTAAACGGCACGATCACCAGAAATGCCATCCAGTTGCCCAGCCCCCGTGCCGCCAGCAGCCAGCCAATGACGTTGTCGGGATACCCGCGCAGGTCATGCAACAGGCTGGGGAACAGCGTCAGCGTGGTGAAACTCAGCATCCCCATGACAAAGGCGATCAGGATCCCGATCGAGAAATTGCGGTCCAACAGCAGCTTCGGGTTCAGGAACGGCTGCCGCGCGGTCAGCGTGTGCATGACGAACATCCACAACGACACCAGGCCCAGCACGGTCAGGAGCACGATTTCCTGCGCGTCGAACCAATCCCAGCGCTGGCCGCGATCCATGATCAGCTGCGCGGCCAGGATGGCCACCGACAGCGTGAGGAAGCCGGTCCAGTCGAATCGGGTGCGGGAGCGCTCGGTGCGATCCGATAGCGCGAACCAGATCGTCGTCATCGCCGCGAAGCCCGGCGGCACGATCATGAAGAACGCCGCCCGCCAGTTATAGGCCTCCGTCGCCATCGACCCCAGAACCGGGCCCAGCACCGGGCCGAACACCGCGCCGATACCCCAGATCACCAGCGCCGTGGCATGCAAATGGCGCGGAAACGACGCCAGCAAAATCGCCTGCCCCATCGGCATGATCGGCGCGCCGAAGACGCCCTGAAGAACGCGGAACAGGATCAAAGCCTCCAGGCTGTTGGCGATTCCACACAGGAAGGAGGAGATCGTGAACCCCGTCACGGTCGCGAACATCAGATTGCGCCAGCCCAACCGGCTCGACAGCCAGCCGGTCAGCGGCGTTGCCACCGCGGTCGCCACCAGATTGAGGGTGATGACCCAGGAGATCTCATCCTGTGTCGCCGACAATGTGCCCCGCACTTCCGGCAGCACGACATTGGCGAGGGTGATGGTCATGCCAAACAGCAGGTTGGACAGCTGCACCATGAGCAAAATCAGCCATTGCCGGCCGGTGCAGCTGAAGATGCCGCCTTGGGTATGGGTGACACTCATGATCGCGGGCCTGCCCCGTTTCGTCGCGACGGCACCGGTTTAAGGCGCGTGGTCGCGGCCGGAAGCCCGGCATGCCGGGCCACCTTGGGGGTGGGCGCCATTGTGTTTCCTCCGCTCAGGGCGTTTGAGCGGTATCGTGCCACGGTTACGCCGGAAACGCGATGTGTGCCGTTAGCCGATGGTTATGCCCAGCGGGCTTTGTCGGCGGTATCGGCCGCCGTCAGCAGCGTCGTGGTATGCACCACCGTCCAGCGGCACAGATCATAGCGGCGGCTCAGCGTGTCGCGGACGGCGGTCTCAGCCTCCCCCCGCGGCAGCTTGGACCGCTCCCACATCGCCAGATCGGGCCGGCGGGTCAGCAGCAGGCTGCGGATTTCACCGGGTTCGGCGCGTTCGCCGAACGCCCCGATGGCAGCACCGGCGGTGTCACCCGTGCTTCGCCACAGGCCGATGACCTGGGAATCGTAGGCGGCCTCGAATCCCGGCCAGGCCTGGGCGCAGAGGTCGAGAAATTCCGGCCATTCGGAGTCCGGTGTGACGAACCAGCGAAAGGCGTAATTCCCCTGCCGGATCGGCGGGCTGGAATCGAGCGGGCGCAGCGTTGGGGCGAGGCTCTCGCTGGCGATATCCTCGATATCAGCGATGTCGCGGGTGAGCAGCGCCTGCGCACTGGCGGCGGCGATGGGGTTCTGCCAGACGGTGATGGCGGTGATTTCGTCGCGCGGGCGGCCGATCTGACTGCGCCAGAGGCCGAAGAGGCTGCCACCGACGGTAGTGAGCCGAGGTGCCTGCGCGGCCAGTTGTTCGGCCAGCGATTGCCATTGCCGGGGCGCGGCGGCGATGCGGTGATGGATGTAGGTGTTTGTCATTGCCCGCCCTCATGTTTCCGGGTGCCGGCCAGCATCTGGCGGCAGGCGGCAACCATTGGCGAGTCGCCTCGCGCGAGTTCGCCGACGATGGTGAAGTGGTCGTGCTCCGGCAGGACGTCGCATCGGCCGCCCCAGACCTCCGCCATGGCGCGGGATTGGGCCGCATATTCCCTGCCCTCCCGCCCGCCAACGACCGCGTGGAAAGCCCCGGTTGGCTGCGGCCGGTTGCGGGGCGACAACCGCCATGCCTGGGCTTCATCAAGGCCCAAGGCCCCATTGACGGTCGTCTTCACCAACGGCCGCAGGTCGAACAGGCCGCTGATCGCCAAAGCCGCCGGCACCAGTTCGTCAGCCAGCAGCATCGCTGCCAGGTGCCCGCCCGCCGAATGCCCGATCGCCAGATCGAGCCGGCCGAATCGCGTGGTCAGGAACCGGGCGGCCGACTGCATCTGTCCGGCAATCACCTCCACCGTCACTTGCGGGCACAGGTCATAGCTGGGCACCGCGACCGTTACCCCATGGGCCAGCAAGCCGGACGCCAGATGGGAGGCGAAGGATTTGTCGAGGCTCTGCCAGTAGCCACCATGGATGAACAGGGCCACCGCCCCCGTGGTTCCCCGCTCTGGCGTAAAAATGTCCATGACCTGGCGCTTTGAGGCGCCGTAGGCAATATCGAGCGCGGCATGAGGCGCGGCCGAGCGGAAGGCGGCGGCATCGCGCACCCAGGATGCAATGACAGCGGGATGGCCGGGCACCTTGGCGCGGTTGTTGTATTCGGCCTCAAGGGCGGGATCGATCATGGTCTCCTCATTATGTCAAAACCCGTGCCGCCTGAAAGAGGGCCACGGGGGCGGCGGAACCGTCATCGCCCCCCTTCTGTCGGGAGCCGGACACACTATGTAACCGACGGGCAAGCCGATGCGCGGTATGAAGCCGCGGTCGCCGCGCCGCCATCCGCACGGCTGAATGAATGGAGTAGGAACATGCGCCACCAGGGTCTATCGGCCGCTTTGATCTCCGCCGCGGTATTGGGCGGCTGCGCCGTGCCGCCCCCGAACAGCCCCGGCGTGATGGCGCTGCCGCCGCAAGGAAAGCCGTTTGAAACCTTCCAGCAGGAAGATGCCAATTGCCGCGGCTTTGCGTATCAGCAGAGCGGGGGCCAGGCTGCCTCCCAACAAGCGGAAAACAATGCCGTCGGCCACGCTGTTGTCGGTACCGCGGTTGGTGCGGGCGTGGGCGCGCTGCTCGGCGCCGCCAGCGGCAATGCCGGGGCCGGGGCGGCCATCGGCGCGGGCGCCGGCTTGCTGGCGGGCAGCGCCTCAGGCGCCAACAGCGCCCAGTACTCGGCCCATGGCATGCAAAGCCGTTATGACATGGCCTATACCCAATGCATGTATGCCAGCGGCAACTCGGTGCAAAGCGCGCCAAGCGCCCCTTATCCCCCAGGTTATGCCGGCTACCCCTATGGCCCCGGCTATTCCGGTTCGACCGTCATCGTCGGTGGCGGCTATTGGGGCCGGCCGTATGGTGGGTATGGCTATCGCCGCTGGTAAGGTCTCGCGGCGCGGCTTTGACCAATGGGATCGAACTGGTGTGTGATCCACGCCGGGAGGCGATCACCATGCAAATACACCCCGTGCGGGAAGACTTCGCGGCCGTCGTCAGCGGCATTGATCTCGCCGACGCGGCCAGCACCGCCGCCGTGGACGCCATCTGGCGCGCCATCGATCAATACGCCGTTCTGGTCTTTCACGACCAGAACCTCAGCGACCAGCAATTGAAAGACTTCTCCGCCCGGTTCGGCCCCCTGGAGATCGGCCGTTCCGCGGCACGTGGCGGCAAACGGCGGCTCGCTTTGCCGGAGATCGGGGATATCTCCAATCTCGATATCGACCATCAGGTCCGCCAGCTCGACGATCAGCGCCGGCTGGACAGTTTGGGCAACCGGCTCTGGCACACAGATGCGTCCTATATGCCCGTACCCGTCGTGCTCGGTCTGCTGCACGCCAAAACCCTTCCGCCCCCCAGCGCGTTTGGCAACGGAGAGACCGAGTTCGCGGATATGCGGGCTGCCTATGACGCCTTGCCAGAGGCGATGCAGGCGAGCCTGGACCCACTGATTATCGAACACGACGTGTTCTGGTCGCGTGGTCAGATCGGCTTCACCGACTTCCCACCCGGCGAGCGGGAGCAGTACCCGCCATCCCATCAGCGCCTGGTGCGGACCCATCCGGGGTCCAATCGCAAGACCCTGTATTTGTCGGCGCATGCATCCCATGTCGTGGGCTGGCCGGTGGCGGATGGGCGGTTGCTGCTGCTGGATTTGAACGCGCATGCGACGCAGGCCCGGTTCATTTACAGCCATACCTGGAAGGAGGGCGATCTGGTCATCTGGGACAACCGCTGTACGATGCACCGCGGCCGCCCGCACGATGAGAGGCAGCCGCGCGACTTACGCCGGGCGACGACCCTGGATGTGGGGTCGACGCTGCAAGAGGTGGCGTAGACCTGTTCACACCGGGCCGATGACGATCCCGGCCAGGATGATCCAAATCCGGGCACGCCGCGTTAGAGGGGTCATGAACGCCCTTGCCCCTTGCTCCCCTCAGTCCGGCGCGTCCCTGGACATTCCAGTGTCCCGGTGGTCGAACCGACCTGAAGCCGTCCTCTGGAGACCCCGACCTATGACTGCGCCGGACGGACAGAGTGCAGCGGACAGCGGGGATTGGGCGAGATTGATCGAGGCGATCGCCCTGCACCAGGATCGCGCTGCTTTCGCTGCCCTTTTTGAGCATTTCGCGCCACTGGTGAAGACGTTGATGCGCCGCTCGGGTGTGGCGGAGTCGAGCGCCGATGAACTCGCCCAAGAGACCTTACTCCTGGTGTGGCGGAAAGCCGCTCTCTTCGATCCCTCGATCGCCGGAGCGGCCGCCTGGATCTTCACCATCGCCCGTAACCTCCGCATCGACGCCCATCGCCGCGGCCAACGGGGCGGCGTGACCGAAATATCCGGCATCGATGCCGAATTTCATGTCGACGAATCACCGGGCCCCGAAACGCGCGTCGCAGCTGCCCAGGCCGAGAACCGCGTCCGGTCGGCGTTGGCCGCGCTGTCCGAGGAACAAAGACGTGTCATGGAACTTTCGTTCTACGAGGAGAAGGCGCACGGCGAGATCGCGCGTATTCTGAGGATACCCCTCGGCACCGTTAAATCACGCTCCCGTCTGGCTATGAACAAACTACGCAATTTGTTGGGCGAATTCTCATGAGCATTCAACACCATCCTCTCGATGAACTGCTGACCGCCTTTGCCGCCGGCACACTTGATCTGGGGCAGCATGTGGCGGTCGCGACCCACCTGACGCAGTGCGCGCGGTGCCGGGATGCCACGCAATTGATGGAGCATGTCGGCGGCGCTGTACTCGCCAGCCTCCCCCCGACACCGATGTCTGGCGACGCGCTGACCCGCGTGCAAGCGCGTCTTCGCGAGCCGATCGCGTACGAGACACCGCGTGAGGAACCGGGATCAGGCGCGCTGGACGACATCCCGGGACTGCCGGCTTTCGTGCGCCGCTATTCAGCGGCACCCTGGAAATGGATCGCACCGGGTGTAAGGCTGCGCCCGATCCAACTGCCGGCGGTCAGTGGCACCCGCGTATTTCTGCTGAAATCGCGCCCTAACACCAGGATGCTGGAACACACCCATACCGGGATGGAGATGACCTGTGTCCTGACGGGTTGTTTCAGTCATGAAGCCGGGCATTACGGACCAGGCGATTTCGATCTGGGCGACGACTCCATGCGCCACAACGTCATGGTCGGGCCAGCTGAAGATTGCATCTGCCTCGTGGCGATGCATGGGGCATTGCGTATGGCCGGCTTCATTGGCCACCTCATACAACCATTCGTGCGGCTATAGATATTGGAGTCCAGGCGTCCGCGCTGATACCGGTAACGCCGATGCCCCTCATGCCGAAGGAGATCGGCTTCCACGATTTTCCCTGTCGAGACCACGCAAGGCGCGGATCCCGGCATACGCCGGTGTGACGGGCGGGCTCAAGGCCGCTGTGGCACCCGCCGGAACCCGGAAATATCGTAGCCTTGTTCGGAGAATTTAACGAGTAGACTGCGATAGGCCGCCTCATCCATGTCAGGGTCGCGGGAGAAAACCCAGCCAAGTGAACGATCAGGATAGCCGATCAAAGCGGTTTGGTAGTTCTCGTCGACGTAGATGATCGGATATGAGACATAGACAGGCCAAAAGAACGTCACGCGCCACAGTGCGTTCTGGCTGCCGGGCGAAACATAAGCCCGTCCCTCCCGCCGGGTCAGCGCGGACTGGAAGCCGTTTTCGTGGGCGTAATAGACATCCGCGATCTGGCCATCCGGCCGGCGGGCATATTCGACGTAGGCGCCGACATTTCCGCGTTCCGCGAAGTATGGGATGTTGGCGATGATATACCAGCGTCCGAAATAGCGTTCGAGATCGACGTCTTTTGCCAGCACGAGTGGCGGGCGCGTCATATCGGCGGCGGTACAGCCGGTCATAAGCGCGGATAGTCCGGCCATCAGCCGTCTTCGCAGCAGAGCCATATTTGGTGCCTCCAAAAATTCCGCTTCAGACCGGGGAGATCCGCGACCAAAGGCCGCGGACTGGAAAACCGTCATGGTCCGCGCAGGCAGACCACCCACGACTTTGTTGCTGTGATTTGCAAAGTCGTGGGTGGCGGGCCGGAGCCTGTCCTCGGGCGGGCGCAGCCCGACCCGTGGGCCCACCATGACGGGTGGGGCGTGGCCGGCACGTCAACATCAAGGAGGATTGGTATCAGCGTCAGTCG
>CAIUPC010000483.1 GCA_903900905.1 uncultured Acetobacteraceae bacterium | reverse complement strand
TACCCCAAAATCTCCATCGCCGCCCGCGCCAGCGCCTGCACGCCGAAGCCGATGCTGCGCTCGTCCGGTTGGTACGCCGAGTTGTGCAGCCGATCGCGGCGGCCGGGCTGGGAGGAGCCGACACGGAGCTGGAAGCCGGGCACGAGGTTGGCCATCAGCGCGAAATCCTCACCGCCGAGATTGGCCTCGCCCTCGGTGATCGCCGCATCGCCGAACTGCGCCCGGATGGCGGCGACGGCGGGCAGCACGACCTTGTCGTCGTTGCGCAGGATGGGCATGCCGCGGCGGTAATCGACCTCGCATTGCACGCGCATGCCCTCGGACACGCCGGCGGCCAGGCGCTTGATCGCGGCCTCCGCGATGTCGCGGGCGCGGGCGTTCAGGGTGCGGACGGTGCCTTTGATCGCGCAGGTGTCGGGGATGATGTTGTACGTCGTGCCGCCGGTGATGGCGCCGACGGTGACGACGACGGGGTGCATGGCCGAAACCTCCCGCGAGACCACCATCTGCAGCTGCGTCACCAGATGCGCCGCCGCCACGATCGGGTCGACCGTGGTATGCGGATAGGCCGCGTGCCCCGACTTGCCGCGCACCACGATGTCGAACCGGTCGGAGGCCGCGAGCGTCGGCCCGCGCACGAAGCCGAACTGGCCCGCCGGCATTTCCGGCTGGTTGTGCAGGGTCAGCGCCATATCGATGCTGGGATTGTCCATCACACCCGCATCGATCATCGCCTGCATGCCGCCGAGGCCTTCCTCCGCCGGCTGGAACACCAGCTTCACCGTGCCGGCCAGCTGCGGCGCCAGTTCTTTCAGCACCGAAGCAACGCCGAGCAAGGTGGTGGTGTGGATGTCATGCCCGCAGGCATGCATCTTCCCCTCATTCTCACTCGCGAAAGCCAGCCCCGTCTTCTCCAGGATCGGCAGCGCATCCATGTCGGCGCGGATGGCGAGGACCGGGCCCGGCCGCCCGCCCGCGATCAGCCCGACAACGCCGGTCTTGCCGATACCGGTCTGGTGCGGAATGCCGAGCCGGGTGAGTTCGGCCGCGACGATGCCGGCGGTGCGCACTTCCTCAAACCCCAGCTCGGGATGGGCGTGGATGTCGCGGCGGATTTCAATGAGGCCGGCCTCGATCTGCTCGGTGAGGGCGCGGATGATGGGGCCGGGGTCGTTGCTGCGGACTTGGTCCATGGGCGGGCGTCTTCCTGATGCGTTGGGCGCATCATGGGAAGCTCGGGCAGGTGGGGCAAGGGCAGGTGTGGCGGCGGGCCTTTTCGGCGGATAGGATATCAGGATGGACGATCTGATCGAGCGCGTCGCGCGGAAAAAGGCTGAGCTGGACCAGTTGCGGGCGGCGTCGCCACGCGGGTTGGAAAATTTCGAGCGCATTTACGACCTCGAACTGACCTGGTCGTCGAACGCGATCGAAGGGAACACCCTCACCCGTTCCGAAACCATGCTGGTGATCGAGCACGGCATCACGATCGGCGGCAAACCGCTGAAAGATCACCTGGAGGCGATCGATCACCATGAGGCGCTGCGCTATGTGCGCCAAATCGCCGGGCGGGGGACCCCGCTGACTGAGATGGATGTGCGAACCCTGCACAGCCTGGTGGTGCGGCGGTCAGCGCCCGACATCGCGGGCCAGTATGCGGATCAGGGACGGTTCGTGCTGACGGATGCGGGGCCGGTGGCATTTCCATCCCCGGCCGAGGTGCCGGCGTTGATGGGCGATTTCGCGGCCTGGCTGCGGGCAGCGGCGGATACCCCGCGGACGGCGTTCGAGGCGCATTTGCGGCTGGTGAATATCCACCCGTTCAATGACGGGAATGGGCGCACGGCCCGGCTGTTGATGAACCTGCTGCTGATCCGGGGCTTGTATCCGCCCGTCGCGGTTCGGCCGGAGGATCGGGTGGCTTATGTCGGGGCTTTGCAGGGTCAGGCGGGGGATGCTGGGGAGGGGTTTCGGCGGCTGATGTGGGGGCGGTTGGATGAAACGATATCGGAATTACTGATGTCTCAACGATAGAAAGCCTGCCAGGACTTTTGTGGGACGCGATCAGCGTCAGCCAGGTTCACGTCCCCGCGACACCCCCCACCACCTCAGCCTCCGTCGGGAAGCGCCCGGTCGCCTTTTTGGAGTAACCCAACCGCCCATCGACGGTAATCTCAAACACCCCGCCGCCCGATCGGCGCAGGCTGACGGTGGCGGAGGGATGCGCTTTCAACAGCTGGTCGCGGGCCACACGGGCGCGCGGCTCATAGCCTCACATGCCGCAGTATTCGATCTCGATGTTCATCGCGCGGGTCCCTCACAAAGGAGTGTCATCGAAAAGAGCTTGGCAGGGCGCGCCGGGTTCGGCAAGGAACACCGTACCAATTGCTTACTGGGATACTCGCCCTCATGACCTCACCCCGCATCGTCCCCGTGATCCTCTCCGGCGGCTCGGGCACCCGCCTGTGGCCGGTCTCGCGGGAGAGCTTCCCGAAGCAGCTTTGGCCGCTGGTGTCCGAACGGACGATGATCCAGGAAACCGCCTTGCGCGCCGCCGGCCCGGATTTCGCACCGCCGATCGTGGTGTGCAATCAGGAGCATCGGTTTCTGATCGCGGAGCAGCTGCGCCTGGCGGGGATCGAGGGCGCGCAGATCATGCTCGAACCTGCCGGCCGCAACAGCGCCCCGGCCATCGCCGCCGCCGCCGTGCTGGTGGCGGAGACCGATCCCGACGCGGTGATCTGGATGATGGCGGCGGATGCCTCCATCGCCGATGTGCCGGCGCTGCTGACCGCGCTGGGCCATGCCGCCACCGCTGCCCAGGCCGGGCGCTTCGTCACCTTCGGCATGCAGCCGACGGGGCCGGAGACCGGGTACGGCTATATCGAACAGGGCGCCGAACTGGCGGAAGCGCCGGGCGTCTTCGCGGTCGCGCGCTTTGTCGAGAAGCCCGATGCCACCACCGCCGCGACGCTGATCGCGGATGGGAAGCATCTGTGGAACTCCGGCATGTTCGTGTTCATGGCGCGCACGCTGCTGGAAGAACTCGACGCCCATGCGCCCGACGTGCTGCCGACGGTGCGCCAGTCGGTGGCGGAGCGCAGCGGTGATCTGGATTTCATCCGGCTGGGGGTGGACGCGTTCAAGGCGACGCCGTCGATCAGCCTCGATTACGCGGTTGCCGAACGCACCCATCGTGCGGCCGTGGTGCCCGCCGCTATCGGCTGGTCCGATGTCGGGAGCTGGAGCGCTTTGTGGGAACTGGGCGCCAAGGACGAAGCCGGCAACGTCACGCAGGGCGATGTGGTGCTCGAAGATGCCGAGAACTGCTACGTCCGCGCTGATGGCAAGCTGACCGCCGTGGTGGGGTTGAAGGACCTCGTGCTGGTGGTGACGGAGGACGCGGTGCTGGCGATGGACCGCTCCAAGGCGCAGGACGTGAAGAAGATCGTCGACCGCCTGAAAGCGGCGAAACGGACGGAGGCAACGGCGCATAACCGCGGCCACCGCCCCTGGGGTTTTTACGAGAGCCTGATCCAGGGCGACCGCTTCCAGGTCAAGCGCATCGTGGTGCATCCCGGCCGCCAGCTGTCGCTGCAAAGCCATTACCACCGGGCCGAACATTGGGTGGTGGTGAACGGCACCGCCCGCGTGACCCGCGACAAAGAGGTCATGATCCTGCGGGAGAACGAAAGCGTTTACCTGCCGCTCGGCTGCGTGCACCGGCTGGAAAATCCGGGCCGCATCCCGCTGACCCTGATCGAGGTGCAGTCGGGGGCTTATCTGGGTGAGGACGATATCGTGCGGCTGGAGGATACCTACGGGCGGGCGTGAGGGCGCTGACGAACCGTCCGTCCGATCACCGCCGCGGTTTCGATGTTGGTCAGCTTAGAGCGTGATCGTTTGAAGTGGGCTCACCCGAAAACGTCAATCACACGACAAAACAACGAGCCAGACCATGATCGAACACGTACGCTGATCCAACCTCAAACGATCACGGTCCAGGCCCGGTCATGCCGGGGCCTCGGGCGCACG
>CAIUPC010000482.1 GCA_903900905.1 uncultured Acetobacteraceae bacterium | reverse complement strand
CTGAGAACGATCTGCGCACCATATTGCGACGATCTTCCCGAAACGATACCCGACAGCGGCCTGATCGCGCAGACCAAGTGGGGCAAACGGCTCGGCATATGGATCATGCCAAACAACCGCGCGCCCGGCATGCTGGAGACGTTTTTGGCCGCAGCGATCCCAGCTGATCAGGCGACCATCTGGATGATGGCAAGGGATGCAACAGAGGCCGCGCGCGCAGCTGGCGCCCCCTTTATTGCGAGCCATCGGGAGAAGGCCAATCTCCACACGTGGCTCGCCTGGCAAAATCCACCCGGCGAGAGCCTGGGCCATGCCGTGATGAGAAAGGCACTCCAGACCGCAAATCCGGACGGTACGCGCTTTGCGGCATGGTTCCGGAAGCTCTTCGAAATTTAGATGAGTCGGCGGCCTTGGCCGCGCTCTCTTCGAAAGGGGAACCGGCCCCCCGGAAGTTCGACGGGTGTTACCGGTAACACGCCATGCGTTTACCGCTTGCCTCCCTCCCGGCAATCGCTATAGGTCGCTGCCAGTGGGGCAATGCGACTGAGGCTTTCTGGAAACAGGCGGACATGCTCCCATACCGAAAAAAGGGAGCAAGCGAACATGACCAATCTCATCGGCTTTGAAAACACCGGCCGGCGCAAGCTGCTAAAGGCGACGGCGGCTATCGGTGGCCTCCAGCTCGCCAGCCCCTTCATCATCCAGGCGCGCGGCGAAACCCCCGTTAAAATCGGCATGGTCAACCCGATCACCGGCAGCCTCTCCGCCCTCGCGGTCAGCGAAGTCGAAGGCGCCAAGTGGACCGTTGAGCAGATGAACAAGAAAGGCGGCATTCTCGGCCGCCCGGTCGAACTGCTCATCGAAGACAGCGCCAACGACACCGGCACCGGCGTGCAGAAAACCCACAAGCTGATCGAGCGCGACAACGTCAACGCCATCGTCGGCGACGTGAACTCCGGCATCGCCTATGCGATGATGGGCGTGACCGCTGAGAAGAAGGTGTTCCACGTCGTCCCCGGCGGCCACACCGATCCGATCACCGGCGTCGATTGCAAGTGGAACACCTTCCGCACCTGCAACACGACCGCCATGGACACCGCCGCCATCACCGGGGAGCTGGTCAAGCGCTTCGGCAAGAAGTGGTTCTTCATCACCCCCGACTACGCCTATGGCCAGACGCTGCAGAACAACTTCGTCAAGAAGCTGAAGGCGCTGGGCGGCGAATTCCAGGGCGACATGCTGCCGATCGCGACGTCGGATTTCTCGGCGACGCTGATCAAGGCGAAGGCGTATAAGCCGGACGTGCTGCTCAACAACATGGGCGGTTCGGCGCAGATCAACTGCATGAAGCAGTTCGTGCAGTTCGGCATGGGCAAGGAAATGCAGCTCGGCGGCGCGCTGTTCGAAATCGAATCGGTCCGCTCGGTGCCCAAGGAAGCCCAGGCCGGCTGGTGGGTGATGGAGTGGTACTGGGATCAGCCCAACGTGCCGGAAGTGAAGAAGTTCGTCGACGCCATCTCCCCCGCCATTGGCGGCAAGAAGCCGACGGCGCGCCATTGGATGGCTTATGTGTCGCTGCATGCGGTGCGGCTGGCGGCGGAAACGGCGAAATCGCTGGATGCGATCAAAATGGCGCAGGCCCTGGGCGATCTGGAACTGCCGCCGGAAGTCTCCCTGATGCCCGGCAAGATCCGCTACCGCGCCGGCGACCATCAGCTCATGAGCGATATCTATATCGGTCAGATGCACCAGGCCGGCCCGGGTGGCCCAGACGATCTGTACAAGATCGAAGCCACCGTGACGGGCGAAGAGGCCGCCGGCCCGGTCGAATCGACCGGCTGCAAGATGTCCTTCCCGGCCTGATTAAACGGCGCACGCCGCGTGGAGCGATCCGCGCGGCGTGTTTTTTGTACCCCTGGTTTGGATCAGGCCCATGATGCAACTCGTCATGTTCAACGTCACCAATGGGTTGATCGTCGGCGCGTTCTACGTGCTGATGGCCCTGGGCCTGTCGTTGATCATCAATCTCAGCAATGTCGTGAACTTCGCGCATGGCAACTTCCTCGCCATTGGCGGCTATCTGGCCTTCACCCTCACCCCCTATGTCGGGTTCTGGGGCGCGCTGCTGATCTCACCGCTGCTGACTGCGGTGTTCGGCTATTTCATCGAGCAGTTGCTGATCCGGCATGTCTACGCCCGCAACCACATCTACAGCCTGCTGCTGACCTTCGGGCTCGGCTTCATCCTGCAGGATGTCTGCCGCGTTCTCTGGGGCCCGAGCCCGCTGCCGCTGGACATTCCGGAGCTGCTGTCCCTCCCCATCACGCCGGACCTGTTCTTCATCACCTGGTACCGGGTGTTCATGGTGGGCGTGGTTGTCGTCGCCGTCACCGGGTTGTTCGCCTTCCTGCGCTACACGCGCGTCGGCATGCGCATCCGCGCCGGCACGCTGGACCTCGATACGGTCTCCGCCCTGGGCGTGAACGTGGCCGCGCTGCGGTCCTATAACTTCGCCGTCGGCAGCTTCCTCGCCGGCCTCGCCGGCGTCCTCGCCGCCGGGCAAATCGGCTTGAACCCCAACATGGGTGACGAGCTGATCATGCCGAGCTTCATCGCCATCATCGTCGGCGGTGTCGGCAGCCTGACCGGCACCCTCATGGGCGGTCTGCTCATCGGCGTCGCCGCCGCGCTGACCACCGTCTTCTACCCCGCCGGGGCCGAGGCGGTGATCTACGTCATCATGGCGATCGTCTTGCTGCTTCGCCCCCGCGGGCTGTTGGGCGAAGAAGGAATGCTGTCATGAACGAGACTTTTCTGCGCCGCAATCTGCAAGCCATCGTCATCTGGGCGCTGCTGCTGACGGTGCCATTCTGGCTGCCGCTGTTCGGCGGCTACACCGCGCTCGCCGGCCGTGTGGTGGTCTTCGCCCTCGCCGCCATGAGCTTCAACATGCTGCTGGGCTTCACCGGCATCATGAGTTTCGGTCACGCCGCCTATTTCGGGCTGGGCGCCTATGGCTGCGGGCTGTTTTTGAAGTTCGTCTATGCCTCCACCCCGCTGGCGAT
>CAIUPC010000481.1 GCA_903900905.1 uncultured Acetobacteraceae bacterium | reverse complement strand
GTGTTGCAGCCCGCGCCCGCGCCCAGGTTCTCACGCACCCCGGGCGCCATCCAGGCTTTGGACCCCGCGATTGGCGCGCATAACGAGACGGGGCTGATGGGCTGGGGGTTTTCGGAGGCGGAGGTCGGGTCCTTGCGCGCGGCGGGCGTGATTTAGGCGAATCGGGGCCGCTCACCCGTCATGCCGATGAAGATCGGCATCCACGCCTTTCTTTCGACCACGCCAGCGAAGACGTGGATGCCGACCTGCGTCGGCATGACGGGATTGCTGCGGGAGTGGGTCGATGGTCAGAGCATTCCGATCTGAATATCAAACGGATTAATTCGGCACAGTCCCCTTCAGCATCACCCGGTATAAATACCGCAGCTGATCCATGTCGTAATCGCCGTTCGCCTTGTGCAGCAAACACCGGTTGTCCCACAGCACCAGATCGCCTTTACGCCACTGGTGCCGGTATTGGTGCTCCGGCTTGATCGCGTGTTCCAGCAATTCATCCAGCAAAGGCAGTGCCTCGGCATGGCTTAACCCGAGGATGCCCTCAATCCGGATCGGGTTGATATAGATCGCCTTGCGGCCGGTCTCCGGATGGGTGCGCACGATCGGGTGCAGCACTGCGTTGGGCACGCGTTCTTTCGCGGCTTCCGGCAATCCCATCAGTTTCCGGGTGCTGTGGCTGTTCTGATAGACGTGGATGGCCTTCAAATCGGCGATCCGCTCTTTCGTTGCTGCCGGCAGGGTCTCGTAGGCACGGTGCATGTTCACATATTGGGTATCCCCGCCGCGATCCGGCAGTGTCACCGCGAACAGTACCGTCGCCTTGGGCGGGCGGGCGTCGTTGGAATGGTCGGTGTGATAGCCCTCGCCCGGAATATACCGGGTCCCGTCGGGAAATTTGTCCTGGTTGGAGATGTAATGGAGCTGCGGACAATCCGGCAGCGCGAAGCGGGTGTTGTGCTGGATGAACACCTCCCCGAACAACTGCACCGCATCCAGCGTCTGATGCGGGTTCATGTCCTGATCCCGCACCACCAGCACGCTGTGCTCGGTAAAGGCGGCATTGAGGCGGGCCTTGGTCGCGTCATCGATGGGCCGGGTCAGATCGACCCCAGTGGCTTCGGCGCCGGTATGATCCGACAGCTTTGTGATTGTCAGGCTCATGGACGTCCCTCTTGTTTATTTGGTTTGCCACCGCGCCGCGGCGGCGTCATCTTCCTCCCGCGCTTCGACCCAGACGGAGCCGCCATCAGCGAGGTCTTCGCGCTTCCAGAACGGCGCTTTGGTCTTCAGCCAGTCGATCAAAAACGATGTTGCATCCAACGCCGCCTGCCGATGGGCCGATGCGGCCAGAACCAGCACGATATTCTCCCCCGGCAGCATGCGTCCGACGCGGTGGATGACGGTGCAGCCGAGCAATGACCAACGGCGTTCGGCTTCGGCGGTGATGCGGCTGATGGCGCGTTCCGTCATCGCCGGATAATGCTCCAGCGTCAGCGCCGCGACGATCGGCGCGCCGGCCTGAGGTACCGCGTCGCGCACGGTGCCGATGAAGCAGCCGATACCGCCGATATCAGTGCGGCCAGCCGTCAGGGCGGTGATCTCCGCCCCGGCGTCGAAATCGGCTTCACTGACGAGGATGCGGGCCATGCCTGAACCTTTCCGCTCAGCCGCCGGTCACCGGCGGGAAAAACGCCACCTCATCCCCCGCCCGCACCAACGCCTCCGGTTCGGCGAATTCCTGATTGACCGCGCAGCGCACGGTGCGCCGGTTCTGGAAGGCGGCGGCATAGCCACCGCCGCGCGCGGCCAGAAGCTCGATCAGGGCCGCGACCGTGATTTCGGCCTCCGGCAGCATCAGGGTTTCTTCCGCCGAACCGGTGCGTTCGCGCAGCCAGGCGAACCAGAGGATGGTGATCATTTGGGTGTTGGGATCGTCTCGACCCGCCCGTCCGGATGGATCACCGTGCTGGTGCCGTTGCCATTGGGCACGGTGATGGCGGAGCCACTGCCAGAGGCCGGTGCCGGGCGGGCAGGGGCCTCGGCCCGGGCCGGCAGCTCCGGCTTGGGGAGCGGGCGCGGCGTGGCGGGCATCGCATAGTTTGGCTGTTCGGTTGGCGCGCCGATGCCCGTATGCATTTCCATATCGCCGATGGTGGGCGACGGGGGCAGGGGGCCGGGCCAGATGTCGCCGGGCTCCGGCGTCAGAGTCGCGACTTCGGGGTCGCGGCCCATGACCCGGCTCATGTTGTCGCTGGTGTTATTCGGCGTGTTAGGGCTGTAGCCGCCGGTGAAGGGCGGGTTCCACCAGGTATTGCCGCAACCGCACAGCAGCAGCGCCAGCGTCAGGCCAGGAAGGGCGATAAGCCGCATGAATAACGCTCCAAGGCAGGCGCCCGCCGGGGGAAAGCCCCCGGAGGAAAGCCCATGGTGTGAAGACGGCCGGTGGGCCGCCGGGGGCAATGTGCCCTTGGAAGGCCGCCGGCTCAAGCATGCCGTCAAAAGTTCAACCGGGCAGACCCAGATAGCACGTCATCCAGGCCAGAACCGAGGCCGGATCGTTCAATGGCAGGACCGGCCGAACACCGGCATTGACCGCTTCATCGCTCGCGACGGCGGCGACGTCCGGAGCTTCAGGCCAGATCGGTGGTTTGCCCAGGCTGGGGCGGTGCACCTCCAGCTTCGGGAAGGGGTGCGCCTTGAAGCCTTCAACCAGCACGATATCGACGGGGTCGAGCTTCGCCAGCAGGTCGGGCAGCGCCGGTTCCTCCCCCACGACCTCATGCAGCAGGGCCCAGCGGGCGGTGCTTGCGACCAGAACTTCATGCGCGCCGGCTTCGCGATGGCGGTAGGTGTCCTTTCCGGGACGATCCATGTCGAAGCCGTGATGCGTGTGCTTGATGGTGGAGACTGTCAGCCCCCGCGCGCGCAGCAGCGGCACCAGCGCGACCAGCAGCGTGGTCTTGCCGCTGCCGGACCAGCCAACGATGCCCAGAACCTGAGGGGTCAAAGCGGTCGCTTCGGCGGGCCGGATGCATAGCGCAGCCCGGCATTCAGGTAATCCCATCCGGTGACCAGGGTCAGCCCGGCGGCAACCCAGAGCATCGCCTCCCCGATCAGGGACACGGGCAGCCAGTCCATATGCACCAGCGGCGCCCCGGTATCGCCCGCCAGCAGCGTGCCGAGCGCGCCCATCTGGAAGCCGGTTTTCCACTTCGCGAGCGTGGTCACCGGCAATCCGACCCGGATACCGGCGAGATACTCGCGCAGGCCGCTGACCAGGATTTCCCGCAGCATGATCACGATGGCCGGATACAGCCCGTAGTCCGACAGTCGACCATGCCTGACGAGCATCATGAGGGCGGCGGCGACGAGGAGCTTGTCGGCGATGGGGTCGAGCATCCGGCCGAGGTCGGATTGCTGCTTACGGCTGCGGGCCAGCATGCCGTCGAAATAATCGGTCAGACCCGCGAGCCCAAAGACCACGCAGGACGCCATGTCGCCCAGCGGCGTATGCACGGCCACCAGCAGAATCATCAGGGGGATGACCGCGATCCGCGACAGCGTGAGAAGGTTGGGAAGGTCAGACAGCATTGGGCGCAACCTAGCCCGCCCGGCGATGAATGGGAACGCCACCCTCCGGCTCTGGCCAAGGCGGCGCGAAAGCGATACCCAGACGGAAACCCAAACCAGGAGACCCCAAGCATGAATGGCGCCGAAAGTCTGGTGCACTCGCTGCTCAAAAGCGGCGTCACGACCTGCTTTTCCAATCCCGGCACGTCCGAGATGCACTTTGTCGCCGCGCTCGATCGCGTGCCCGGCATGCATTGCGTGCTCGGATTGTTCGAGGGCGTGGTCACCGGCGCCGCCGATGGCTATGCGCGCATGGCCGGCAAGCCGGCGGCGACGCTGCTGCATTGCGGCCCCGGCCTCGCGAATGGGCTGGCGAACCTGCACAACGCCCGCCGCGCCGCGACCCCGATCGTGAACATCGTGGGCGATCAGGCGACGTATCACCGGCCGCTCGACGCGCCGCTGACCGCGGATACCGAAGGTTTCGCCCGCGGCGTGTCCGGCTGGGTGCGCACCGCGATGGATGTGAAGACGGTGGGCGCCGATGCCGCCGCCGCCGTGCAGGCCTCGATGATCGCCCCCGGCCAGGTCGCGACGCTGATCCTGCCGTCCGACACGTCCTGGAATGAGGGCGGCATCGTCGCCGAAGCGCTGCCGCTGCTGCCCGCGCCGTTGGTGTCCCCGAACCAGATCGATGAGGCCGTGACCGCTTTGCGCCGCGGCGGTTCGTCGATCGTCCTGCTGCTGGGTGGCGCGGCGCTGACCGAGGAAGGCCTGGCGCTGGCGCACCGCATCAGCGCCGCGACCGGCTGCCGGGTGATGGCGCAGGGCTCCAACGCCAAGATCGCACGCGGCCAGGGCCGCCTGTCGATGGAGCGCGTGCCCTATGTCGTCGACCAGGCCGTCAAGGCGCTGGAAGGCACCAGGCACATGATCCTTGCCGGCGCGCGCAAGCCGGTGACGTTCTTCGCCTATCCGAACAAAGTGCAGACCTCGGTGCCGGAGGATTCGGAGATCCATGTTCTGGCCCGGGCCGAGCAGGATATCGTCGAAGCGCTGGCGCGTCTGGCCGATGCGCTGCATGCGCCGAAGGTCGGTTCGCCGGACAACGGGGTTCGTCCGGAGGTCGGGCGCGGCGCTTTGACGCCGGAGGCGGTGGCCGCCACCGTCGGTGCGCTGATGCCGGAACACGCTGTGATCGCCGACGAGTCCGTGACCTTCGGCCGCGGCTTCTTCGCCAACACCAAAGCCGC
>CAIUPC010000480.1 GCA_903900905.1 uncultured Acetobacteraceae bacterium | reverse complement strand
GGCCATACTTGCGGCCGGAATGTCCCAGAGCAGCACATAATCCACCGGGATACCGGTCGCCGCTTCGAAGCCGGTAGGATCGATGCGATACACATGTGTGTCCCGCTGCGCCGTTTTCCACCCATATAACAGGCGTTGCGGGTCGGCCGCGGGACGGAATCGCACGGGATAGACCGGCAGGCGGGCATTGTAGTTGAACAGAACAGGGCGGTCGCCGCGCAGTTCCAGGCGGTTGGTGAGGTGAAAGAGTGGGTGATTCGCCACCCGCGCCGTATTCGCCAAGTCTAGTTTGAAATTGGATAATATCGGCGCGACCGTGCAATGCGGTCCGATCAGGGCGTCAACGGCCGCGAAACGGGCCTCGACCGGAGGCAGGTCGACGCGTTGGACCCGCAGGGTCAGGCCCATCATGGCGATCGTGCCGGTGACGACGAGCGCGCTCGCACCCAGACGGAGTGCCGGTCGAACCGGGAATTGCGCGGCCAGGAATGTCAGGCCGATATAGGGAAAGACTTCCGCCCGCCAAAAATGGCTCCATCCGCCGCCGGCCTGGTCCGGGATAGCCAGCATGAAAAGGAAGAACCCGCTGGTTACCACGGCCAGGGACCAGCGGCGCTGGCGGGCGGCCGGATCGGCGCAATCCGCTGCCGGGGCGGTAAACCAGCCCAGTATACAAAGGCCGCAGAGGGTCGCGGTCACGAGGCAGCTGAAGATCGTCGTTGTCTTGCCGATCGGCGCGAAGGCATCACCGCGCAGGAATTCAAAGATCCGGCTCATCAGCGGGATGGCGTACACCGTCTCCCGCTCAGCGCCGCCCTGGAGGGCGAAAAACAGGAACAGGATCAGGCTGGGGATGACGCATAGCGCGAGCAAGGCGAAGATCGCGCAGACCTGTGGGACGGTCTGGCCCCGGCGCAGCCGGAAGCCGGCATCCACGCAAGCGATCAGGCCAATCGCCAGCACCGCTTCCATCCAGCCCGATGCCTGACACCCAAGCGTCAGAAGGAGGCTGGCACAAAGCACCACGCACCTGACCAGGGTGACCCTTTCTTTGAGACCGAAATAGGCCCAGAGACACAGCAGCGCCCCCGCCAGTGACAGGCAAAAATTGTAGAGTCCCAAATAGAACAGCCGTTGCAGCGCGACGGGATACAGGAACAGCGCATAGGCGGTGGCCCCCGGTGCCAGGCGGCGCAAAGCCATGCGGCCCGCGAGGAGTGGCGCGGTGATACAGACTACCTGCATGACCGCCTCCGCCGCGGTCGGGGACAGGAAGGTCATGAACCCCGCGAGCAGAAAATGCCCAAGCGCGTTGGGAGACAGGACCGGGTTGATTTCGTAGATGCGATTGAGCATCGGAAACGCGGGGTCGCCGGCCACCGTCATGAAATGCGCCATCCCCGCATGGGATGGTCCATCGCTTGTGATGATCGGCCCGGACGTGATGATGAGCCCGATGGCGCACACGAGGAGGCCCCAGAAGGCCAGATCTTCTGGCCCGACGCTGCGCGGGCGGCTTGGAACAGTCTTTGCGATCACGGGCATGCGGGGCTCTTAGCCCAGCGCGGCCATGCGTGACAAATCGGCTAGGCCAGGGCCCGCTTCGGTGACCGGCCCATGCCGATCACCGAAATTGAGGCTTACCGCCCGGTGAACACCGGACGCCGCTTCTCCATGAACGCGGTCCGGCCTTCCTTGAAGTCGGCGCTGTTGAAGCACGTCTCCCCAATCGCCTTGATCGCCGCCATGTCGCGCTTGCTCTCATCCTTGAGCATCTCGCTGATGGTCAGCTTCGAAGCCCGCACCGACAGCGGCGCGTTCTCGGCGATCGCATGGGCAATCCCCATCACCGTCGAGTCCAGGTCTTCCACCGCGACGCATTGGTTGATCAGGCCGATCCGCTCGGCCTCATGCCCGTCGATGCGGCGCGCGGTATAGAGGATCATGCGCGCATGCGCCGGCCCAACAAGGTCGATCAGCTTGCGCACCGAATCCGGCGCGTAAGCGATCGACAGCCGCGCCGCCGGGATCCCGAACTGGCTGTCCGGCGTGCCAATCCGGATGTCGGTGGACATCGCGATCGCCAGCCCGCCACCCATGCAGAACCCCCGAATCTTCGCGATGATCGGCTTGGAGAAAGCGTGAAACTTCTCCCGCCCGACACCGGTGATGCGGTCGTATTCTTTCTGGGTATCGGCGCTGTTCCGATGCTTGGCGAACTGGCTGATATCGGCGCCCGAGACAAAGGCCTTGTCGCCGGCGCCGCTCATGACCACGACGCCGATGGTGTCGTCAGCCTCGAACTCCGTCAGGATCTCGCCGAGTCCCAGCCACATCTCCATCGACATGGCATTGCGCTTTTCGGGCTGATTGAAGGTGATCAGCCCGACCCCGCCCTCCCGCGCGGCCAGCATCTGGCCGTTGGCGAAGGCGGTGGTGCCGGTTTTCTCCAGCATCTCAGATCACTCCCTTCGCACGCAGCGCGGCGATCTCTTCATCGGAATAGCCGACCGACTTCATGATCTCGTCCTGATGCTCGCCGGGGTCCGGCGTATGGTGGCGAATGGCCTTGGAGAAGCCGGAGATATTGATGGCCGAAGCCACCACCTCCGCCTCACCCACATGTGGGCTCTGCATCTTCGTCGCCATGCCCAGATGTTTCACTTGCGGATCGGCGAACACCTGATCGATGCTGTAGATCGGGCCGCAGGGGATGCCATTGGCTTCGAACAGTTCGATCCAGTGGTTGGAGGGCCTGGTCGCGGTGATCTCACTGATCGCGGCATTGATCGCCTTGCGATCCTTCGATCGGCCCACCTGGGTCTTCCAATCGTCCCGTTCGAGCCAGTCTTTGCGCTCAATCGCCTCACAGAAGCGGGTGAACACGCGCGAGGAGCTGGCGGCGATGTTGATATGACCATCGCTGGTCGGGAACACGCCGGTCGGGATGCCCGTCGGGTGGTCGTTGCCGGCCTGGCCCGCGACTTCCTTTTCCATCAGCCAGCGGCTGGCCTGGAAGTCGAGCATGAAGATCTGCGCTTCCAGCAGCGAGGTCGTGACCCAGCGGCCCACGCCGGTACGGTCCCGGTCGAACAGCGCCATCATGCAGCCCATCGCCAGCAGGTTGCCGGCGGTCAGGTCATCGATGGGGATGCCGACTCGCATCGGCCCGCGGCCGGGCTCTCCGGTGATGCTCATCAAGCCACCCATGCCCTGGGCGATCTGGTCGACGCCGGCGCGGGGCCCGTAGGGGCCATCCTGACCGAAGCCGGAGATGCTGCCATAGACGATGCGCGGGTTCACTGCCTTGACGTCGTCGTAGGACACTTTCAGCCGGTGCTTCACATTGGCGCGCATATTCTCCAGCACCACGTCGGCCGTCTTGACCAGGCGCATGAAGGCCTCATGGCCTTCCGGGGTCTTCAGGTTCAGGGTGATGGCGCGCTTGTTGCGGTGCAGGTTCTGGAAATCGAAGCCGTGGCGGCGGCCGGCCACGTCTTCACCGTCGGAGGCCGGCGGCTCGATCCGGATAACCGTCGCGCCCCAATCGGCGAAATGGCGGACAGCGGTGGGTCCCGCACGCGCGAGCGTCAGGTCAAGGACCGTAATGCCGTTCAGCGGCAGGCGGGTCGTGGCATCGGCCATCATGGCTTTGTCGGCGGGGCTTTCGGGCATCTCGGGGTTCTCCTTGGCGTTGTGCCAATTCTCCGCCGCAATTGCCGTCTACTCAAGCCCCCATGGACCATGTGGAACTCGCGATGGTGCTGGCGGTCGATGGTTCCGCCAGCGTGACCTACGAAGAATTCGGCCTGATCGCCGGTGGGATGGCGTCCGCCTTGCGCGATCCCGGAGTCGTCGCGGGTCTCACGAAAAGTCCGGTCATGCTGTCGCTGCTGCTCTGGTCCGGCGCCGGCGCGCAGGAGGTGATCACCGGCTGGACCCGGATCGCCTCCGCCGATGATCTCGCCCGCTTCGCCGATGAGGTCGACAACATGCCGCGGCTGGTGCGGGCCGGTCAGACCGCGATCGGGGAGGCGCTATTGGCTGCCCTGACGCTGCTGGCACACCTCCCAGCGGTGACCAAACGCAGCATCGTCAATGTGATCGGGGACGGGCGGTCGAATGACGGAATCGCGCCGGGGCCGGTGCGGGACCGGATGACAGCCGCGGACATCACGATCAACGGCCTGTGCATCCTGCACGAGGAGCCGGATCTACTCACTTATTATAATGAGCACGTTATCGGTGGCAGCGGATCTTTCGCCGTGGTCTGCCAGGACTACCCCGATTTCGCGGAAGCGATGCGCCAGAAGCTGGCGCGCGAAATCGGGGTTCCCGTGATTTAGGCGGTTGGTTCAGGCCGCGAGTTGGTGCGCCGGGGCTCCCCGCGCGATCACGTAGCGGCCATGCTGGCCAAGTTCAATGTCCAGCAGAGCGGGAACCGGCTGCGCCGGAACCGGCAGGGTCGCGTTGCCGTTGGTCCAACGCCAGAGGTTGGCCGTATCCCGCTCCGCCGTGTGCCAGCCCTGAACGAGGCTGGGGTGGTCAGCCGGAATGACCTGATAGCCGTCCCCTGCACGCAACGTCATGGTGCGCAGCGCAACGCCAAGCGGGCGCCAGTCGCCGCAAAGCGGGTCGATATCGGCGGGGGCGGAGGCGCGTGAAGCCAGCCGCAGGTCGGTGACGCCAGCAGGCAGCATGAACGTGAAGCGGCCATGCGCCGAAGCAATCGGTCGCAACGCCGTGCCATCGGCCAGCAGATGAATGTCCGCGTCCTCGGTGACCGTGACGTCCGGCCGCGTGTAGCCCATCGCCTCGGCCCGGTCGGTCAGCATGGCCCAAATCGGGCTGACGGCGGCGGCATCGACGGCCAGGGGCGCGCAGGCATCGTCTTCCCAGCACTTCAGGCCGGCATTCACATGGAATTCCGGATGCAGCACCATCGCCATGCCCGCGTTTTCGAAGAACGCGCGGTTGCCGGTGTCGAGGTAGCTCTCAGCCGGGAGATTTTCCGCCAGCAGGATCGCGTGGCGATCCAGCTCGATATGATGATAGGTGACGGATTTGGTGTGCAGTTCCTGCGTGATGGTCATGTGATTGACCAGCAGATTGGCCGGGATCAGCTTGCCACCGATATAGATGCCATGCGCGGGGGAGACGAGCAGGTCACGGCGCGGCTGGCTGGGGCCAAACGCATGGGCCCGGATCCGAATCGGCGCGGCCAGATGCGGGTGTGGGTGGCTGCTGATATTGACGCTCCGATGGCCCATCCATTTGATCGGTTGAGCGACGGGCTGGCCATCCACCAGGGCAATGACGCGATCGCCCGCTTCCAGCGCTTCCACCGGGACCTCACCATGTTCGGTCAGGATCAGCGTGCCGGCGGCGTAGCAAACAAGATAGACGTCGAAGCCACCGTAAGCGCCTGAGCCGACGACGTTATCGAGGCCGAATATAACCTGCGCGCCAAGGGTCGGTGTCGAGGCCAGCGCGATGGTACCAACCAGATTGCTGCCGGCCAGGTCGCTGAACAGCTTGATGGTCGAGGCGCTGCCGTCGAAGACATTGCTGCCGAGCGAATCGACGTCGGCGCGGGCGATGGTAACGCCCTGGATGTTGATGAAGTTGGATCCCGTAATGGTCCCGATGGATGCGCTGTTACCAAGCCCCGCGACGATGGCATTGAAGCCCGCCAACGCGGTGGCGTTGCCGATTTCAACAACGCCCACGTTCAGGCCCGCGAAGCTGACGGTGTCACCACTTGCGATGGTGCCATCGAGCTTGAGGACCGAACCTGCGTTGGTGCTGACGCCCAGAACCAGGCCACTGTTGTTGATATTGCCAGTCAGGTCGAGCGTGCCGCCATCGGCAATCACCTGGCCGCCAGCGGCGCCGCTGATCGTGCCACCGATGGTGCCGTAGCCCGTCACCAACCCGCCGGTCAGGTTGATGGTATTGGCCGAGATCGTGCCGCCGGCGTCGGCCAGTGTGCCGCCGCTGACCGCCAGCGCATTGGTGGTGATCGCCCCGCCATTATCCGTGAAGCTGCCACTCTGAATGCTGAGCAGGCCGGTCGGGCTGGCGGTGCCGGCGTTCGAGAGCGCGACGTTCAAAACGCCCCGCGCATTCTCAATGACCGTGCCGCCGTCGACCGTGAAATTGTAGGTGTTGATCGTATGGAAGAAACTCGGAACGGCAGTGCCCGGGGTGCCGAAGCTCAGGGTGCCCGCGCGCACATCGATATTGCTCGCCGGGATCGATCCAACCGTATTGCCGGGGGTGAAATTGGCATTGAACGTCCGGCCGGTACCCGGCGTGAACTGCAACGTCACGCCGGTTTCGTTCAACAGCAGCGCATCGTATTGAATGGAGGTGTTGAGGTTATAGGTAACAGTGAGCGAGGCCGATCCGGTGAACAGAATATCGGACCCGGCAATCGGCAGGCCCGGCTGAGATCCCCCCCCGGTCACGGGGTGCGACCAGCTTGAGGTGACATTCCAGCTGTAGCTGCCGGCTGCCGTCCGGTTCCAGGTGTATGTCGTCGCCATCTGTCGTCTCCGGGGAGCGCGCGTTGCGGTAAACGGGCGTCGCGGCACCCTAAAAAAATCGTGATGCTAAAGGTGGCAACTTCGCAGGTTTTGTCAAACACAAAAGCTGGCGGTTCTAAGGTTTACGGCCATGTCTCCCCCTGGGCCGGCGCCGGGCCAAACCACGAGGTGGCGGCCGCGGCGTCCACCTCCTGTCGGGAAATTTTACACTGCGAGCAAGGCATGGATCAGGTGCCTCGCCCTAATTGGTTGATATGTTGTAATTCCCCAAAGCGGCATGATTATTGCGTGTCACTGATGGGTAACCAAATCGTTTTCTGATGTGGGCGAGTCCATTGTTGTTCGCGATGGGGCCCCATGCTAGCTTCCTGCTGATTGACCCATAGGGTGGTGCCGTGATGAAAATGACCCGCGCATTTGTGATGTTGGCGCTCCTCGCCGGGGCTGCTTCCAGCGCGCGCGCTGAAGTCCTGTTCGATAACATCGCGAATGGCCAGGGGCTGGGGGCGAATGTCGCCAACCTCGGCGCCGGACTCGATGCGAATGGCGATGGCTATCTGGCTCAAAGTTTCAGCACCGGCTCCGGTCAGGTCATGCTTGCCGACATTGTTCTCAGCCTTTTCTGGAACAACGATCCTGGCAGCTTCCCCTCCGGAGGCGCGCAGGGTTCATTCGTCGTTGAATTGTTCAAGGATGCCGGCGGTAACACGCCGCCGACCCCGGGTGTTGACGCGCCGGTGCTGACGCTGGGTGTGGTGAACGATAACGACCTGCCCGGTGGCGTCTCCACCTTCGACGGCCATAACACCATCCTGCAGCCGATGACGCGCTACTGGGTCGTGGTATCGGATCCGTACACCGGCACCGATCCCTACCGTGCAAGCATCGTCCAGTGGGAGCAGGGCAATGACGAAACGGGCACGGGCGTGAGCGGCGAATACACGTACGCCGACGGCGGACCGCCCACGCTTGTCGATAGCCAGGGGCTGGGGGTGCCTTTCGTCATGACCGTCGATATGCCGGAGCCGAGTTCTCTGGCGCTGACAGCTATCGCGCTCTCGGCTATCGGCTTCGGTTACCACCGTCGCCGCCGTACCGCTGACATTCGCTGCGCATAGGCCACGGGCTGCGTTCATCGCCCATAATCGCCGGGGGCAGTAGACCCCCGGCTTCGATCAAATCACCTACTTCGGCGGCAATACCCCCCAGCGCCGCCACAGCGGTGCCCGGCGCTGCAGCAGGTCCTTCACAACGCCCGATACGATCTCCAGCGCCTCCGCCTGATTAGCGACCGGCTTGCCGTCACGCTGGACCGATCGGCTGCTCTGATTCAACTGCCGCAGGACATCCTTCGCAACCGGGCCGGCCGTCTTCGCGCCCCCGTCCAACAGGGCGCCCACCGTCAGAACCTCCAGCATGTCGAGGTCAATGGCCGAACCGGTGGATGGGATGACCAGCCGGGAAATGGTGCCGCCTAAACCCGCCGACTCCGCGATGGCCCGGTTCAGCCGCATCGTCGAGGCCCGGCCGGCATCCAGAACCGCCTGCGGCAAACGCGGATGGGCGTGGCCAGCCGTCATCATCAGTGACACCGCCTGAAGCAGTTCGACCAGCGGGCGGCTGGCAAACGGCTCCAGCGAACGGGCGTGCTGAATCGACACCGGACCCGCCTCCAACATCGCCTGGAGCGGACGGTAGAGCTCCGGCCGCCCCGTCAGCACGCCAATCGGGGTCTGGACCGAAAAGGAGTCGCCGGGCTGGGAGCCCGTCCACTCCAGCGTCAGATCATTCAGCATCGCATGATGTTCGGCCATCGCCAGCGGCGGATTGCCCCGCCGGTAGAGGTCCCGCCGGAAGCTCCGCCCAACGCCGAAGTCGCGTAACGTCTCCCTCAGGATGGGATCACGGGTCTCGGCCATCATTGGCGCCATACCGGCGGGAACGGACACTGATTCGATATTTTCGGTCAGCGTCGCGCTGCCGATGAACGTGCATTTGACGTCGTCCATCGCCCGGGCAACGTCCGCGAACATCGCGGGCTGCCAGGTCTCGTTCAGGAATTCGTGCGCGACATAACGCGGGTCGTGCTGGCGCAACTCCTTTAACCGGGCTTCCACCCCGGGATTGGACTGGAAGAACAGCGCACCGGCGTCCTTCATGCGCTCCAGCTGCGTGAAAACGGCCAGAATCGTCTGATCCGGGGGTTCGGTCGAACCGCGGGCCAGCATGCGCATCAGGCTGTGCAGCGGCCGCATCCCGGACCAGCCGGTTTCAACATTATAGCTGAGATAGGCCAGCCCGCCCGCGCGCAGGCGCTGCCCGAAGATCGAGAGCAGATGCTGCCGGTTCTCGGCGGAGATCCAGGTCAGCAGCCCGTGTGACGCGATAAAATCGAAAGGCGCCAGCGCGTCGGCCGGCAAGGCCGCGATCTCCGCGAACGAGGCTTCCTGGAAGTGAATATTGGTCAAACCCGCGCGCTCGGCCAGATGCCGGGCCGATTCGATATGGGCCGGGTTGAAATCGCAGGCCCATACCTCAGCATGCGGGCACGTCGCCGCCACCGTCAGCGCGGTAAATCCATTGCCACACCCCAGATCGGCGTAGCGGAACGGCTTGTGCAAATCGGGTGGCCGATGCCCGAGCAACAGGCTTGCTGCTGCCATCCAGATCGGGGTGGTCTCACGGTAAAAATTGTTCGTGTAGACCATCTCGGTGATGTAGCCGTCGTTCCAGCGCGCCATTCTGTTCTCTCCGCCAAGCCAGCCGATCACTGCTGCGTATCAGGCCGCGCTTGCGTTGAACACTCCAGCGCCCGCAATTCGAGCTGAGCGTTCAGCTCCGCGCCCAGCAGGACGGAATACGCGGATAGGTAGAACCAGAGCATGATGCCGATAACGGCGCCGATAGAGCCGTAGGTCGCGCCGAAATTCCCGAGATGTCCGATGTAGTAAGAGAGGGCACCGGAAGCGCCCAGCCAGATGACCGTGGCCGCCATAACACCGGGGAATGTCCGCGCATGCGCCAGCCGACCGCGAGACGGACCATAGCGATAGAGGATCGTCACCGCGCCGGCAAAGAAACTGACGATGAGCCCGAGGCCGCCGGTATGCAGCAGGGCGGCGCTGAAGCGGGACAGGCCAATAAGGATGATCGCTGCGGGCAGCAGCACCACGACCGCGATTGCCATCACCGCGCCGAGCATGGCCAGGACCGTGAGTGCCAGGCCGGTGAGCTGGAACCGGATGATACCTCGGGTCTCCGGCGTGTCGTAGGCGATATTCAGCGCGGACAGGACGGCCTTGGTGCCTGTTGACGCGCTCCAAAGCGTTAAGCCGACGCCAACCAGGAATTGGGCGCTCAATTCCCGGCTGGGTGCGTGGACGAGTTGCTGAACCCGCTGGTCGACCAACTCAAACGCCGGGCCAGGCAGGAAATCGCTCAGCATCCCCAATTGGCTCGCCGCGCTGAGCGGATCGAACAACAGCCCGTAGATTGAGACCAGCGCACTGATCGCGGGGAACAGCGCGGTTGTCGCCCAGAATCCGCTTCCGGCCGCGGCGAGGGAGACTCGATCGGTCGTCGCCGCCCGAAAGGTCGCCATGGCGACCGAAAATGGCCCGGCTACGGCACGTGAAACCAAAGTCATGGTACGAAGCATTCGCTCTGCGCGCATGGCGGTTCCTGTTTATCGCGGTTATCCGGCCCATGCGGACCTTATGCTGGGAAAAACTGATCCGCGGTACATTTTTTCTATTGCATGGGGGGGGGAGGGGTCTTAGATGGCCCCCACGCAGCAACGCACGTGCCTCTGGCCCTCAGTGGTTACGCAACGACGTCAAGCGTTCTGGCAATCGTTTGGTCGCTGGTTCGTTCGACCGTTTCGTCAACTACGTCCGTCGTCTTTCTCAGGCGGACGTCCAACAGAGGGGCCCGGAGCGATGACATCCAAAATCGCCCAGTTTCTTATGGACCATCAGCCGGCAACGCCGTGTCTGGTGCTCGATGTTGATCGCGTGGAAGCCAACTTCCGCGCCTTGCGCGATGCGCTGCCGCTGGCACGCATTTATTATGCCGTGAAGGCAAATCCGGCCGCTCAGATCCTTGAGCGTCTGGTTGGCCTCGATAGCTTCTTTGATGCCGCGAGCATCGAAGAATGCGAGGCATGCCTCAGCGCTGGCGCGCGTCCCGCCGCCATCAGCTTTGGTAACACCATCAAAAAGGTGTCGGCGATCCGCCGCGCCCATGACGCCGGCATCAGCATGTTCGCCTTCGATTCAGAAGAAGAACTTCTGAAGCTCGCGCAGCACGCCCCGGGTGCGCGCGTCTATTGTCGTATCCTGGTGGAAAACGAGGGCGCCGATTGGCCGCTGTCGCGTAAATTCGGCACCACGATCGATAGCGCCAAGGCGTTGATGCTGCAGGCGGCCGAGCTCGGTCTCGACCCCTACGGGCTGTCGTTTCATGTCGGTAGCCAACAGACCACGACGCGCGCCTATGAGATCGCGATCGCCAAGGTCGCCATGTTGTTCACCGATCTGACCGAGGCCGGCGTGAATTTGCGCATGATGAATCTCGGCGGTGGTTTCCCGACCAAATACCGGGAAGAAGTGCCGGAGATCGACCAGTTCGGCAACGCCATCATGGGCGCCATGACCGCGCATTTCGGCAACAACCTGCCGGAAATGGTCATCGAGCCCGGCCGCTTCGTCGTCGGCAACGCCGGCGTGGTCTCGGCCGAGGTTGTGCTGGTCAGCCGCCGCGACAAGAACGACCCGGTGCGCTGGGTCTACCTCGATATCGGTCGCTTCGGCGGCCTGGCGGAGACCGAGGGTGAAGCGATCAAATACACGATCGTGACCCCGCATGACGGCACCGCGACCGGACCGGTGGCGATCGCCGGCCCGACCTGCGACGGCGCGGACATTCTCTATGAGAAGTCCAACTACCGCCTGCCGTTGGCTTTGGCCTCGGGCGACCGGGTCGAGCTGCTGTCCACGGGCGCCTATGTCACGACCTATGCCAGCCAGCGCTTCAACGGCTTCGCGCCGCTGGCGGAATACTACATCTGATCACGCGAAGGGGGCCGCAAGGCCCCCTTCTGCTATGCATCGCCCCGCTGGTGTCGGTGCCCCGTCCTGGGCTAAAATCCCCGGCGAGGAGATGCAATTCCCATGGATGGATCAGTGAAGCCGGAAACGGCTGGTAAAGGATTGGCACGCACCGCCGGTGCTTTGGCCGGGATCAAGGTCGTCGACCTGACCCGCGTCCTGGGCGGGCCTTATTGCACCATGGTCCTGTCGGATCACGGGGCGGAGGTCATCAAGGTCGAGCCACCGCAAGGCGACGAAGTGCGCGATTGGGGCCCGCCCTTCTACGAAGGCGATGCCAGCTACTTCATTGGTGTCAACCGCAACAAGCGCGCCATCGCCCTCGATATCGGCAAGCCCGAAGGCAAACGTATTCTCCTGCAACTGCTGGAGACGGCGGACGTCCTGATCGAGAATTTCAAGCCAGGCTCCATGGAGAAATGGGGGCTGGGTTTCGAAGACGTGCTGTCGCAACGCTTTCCCTCGCTGATCCATTGCCGCATCTCCGGCTTCGGACCAGACGGGCCTTTGGGTGGTCTGCCGGGCTATGACGCGATTCTGCAGGCGATGACCGGCCTCATGAGCGTCAATGGCGATCAAACCACCGGGCCGATGCGCCTGGGCACGGCGATCGTCGACATGGGAACCGGGCTCTATTCCGCCATCGGGATTCTGATGGCGCTGCATGAGCGCAAGACCTCCGGCCTCGGCCAATATCTCGACATGACGCTGTATGATTGCGGCATGGCGTTGCTGCATCCGCAGGCGCCGAACTACTTCCTCAATGGCGCGCGGCCCAAGGGGACCGGCAATCCGCACCCCAACCTTGTCCCCTATGATAAATACCCCACCAAAACCTGCGATATCTTCATCGCATCCGGAAACAACGGCCAGTTCCGTAAATTATGCGAACTGATCGGCTTGCCGGAAATGGCGGATGATCCCCGTTTCGCCAATAATGGGGAGCGTAACGTCAATCGCGTAGCCCTGACGTTGGCCCTGGCCGCCGCTTTCAAAGAGTATGACGGCGCCGAACTCGCGTTACGCTTGATCCGCAATGGTGTGCCCGCCGGGCCGGTTCTGCCAATCGACGAAGCCACCGCCGCGCCGCATACCGCGCATCGGGAAATGGTCACAGAGCTCGACTGGTACAAAGGGATCGGCACCCCGATCAAATTCAGCCGTACCAAGGGGGGCACCCGCCGGCCGCCGCCGAAATTCGCCCAGGATGGCTCGGAAATCCTGAAACAACTCGGCTACACAGAAGATGAGATCGCCGGCCTTGAGCAGGGCGGCGTGGTGTTCACCAAGCGCCGCGTCTGACGCGCGGGGGCGGGATCAGCATGTGGCCGTTCGATATGGGGGTGCGGCAGGCCTTGCGCCTGCCCGCCGGCAGGGCACCTCGGTGGGCCGTGTTCGACCCGGAATGGTATCGTGCGGCCTATCCTGATTTCGCGGGGACGCTGGATGGCGATGCTTTGCTGATCCTGTATCTCGATTTCGGCCAGCGTGCCGGTCACTCACCGAACCCGTTTTTCGACGAGGCCTGGCACCGCCGCACCTATCCGGCGATTCGGGCGTTGGTGGAGGCGGGTGAGTTCACATCGGCTTTTGACGCTTATTGCCGGGCCGGCAACCTCGACCGTTCTCCGCATTGGTTGTTCGATGAGGAATATTATCGCCAGCGGCATCCCGATCTGACCAGCGATGCCTTGCGTGACGGCGGGGTGGCCAACGGATATGATCATTTCCTGCGATACGGTGATATCGAAGCCAGGGACCCGCATATTTTGTTCGATGCCGGGTTTTATCGTTCCCGGTTAACCGGTGATGACCAACGCGATGCCGGCGCGATCGGATATTTCCGGCATTACCTCGGCCAGTTGGACCGGAGTCAGCCGGAAATCCGGACAAGCTGCTATTTCGATCCGGTGTGGTACCGGGCGCGCTACCCCCTGGTCGCAGCGGCGATTAAGGGCGGCACCTGGCGCTCTGCCCTTGAGCATTATTTATGCAACGATGAGCCTGCTGCTTTCGACCCGATTCCGGAATTTTCAGAAGCATGGTATCTTGGTGAAGATCCCGGTCTGCGTGAGGTGATCGAACAAGGCGCCTTCCGAAATGGGTATCGCCATTTTCTGTACCATGGTATAAATGAATTACGGTCGCCGTCAGAGGATATCGACCTCGCATCGTATAGCGGCCTCGCCAGCGTCAGGGCTGACCTGGCCAGTGGTGCCGCCCCAAACGCATTCAGTCATCGGTTAATGACCGAAACAAAAACCGGCATGCGCGCGAGCCAGCCCGCGGCGGCCCGGATGGAGGCAGCGCGGGCGCTGTATCAGACACGGGCGGCTGATATGCTGCTG
>CAIUPC010000479.1 GCA_903900905.1 uncultured Acetobacteraceae bacterium | reverse complement strand
GGCAATCACCGCCCCCGCCTGCACCAGCGTCGCCAACACCCCCGACTGCATGGACGCGACCATCGTATCGCGCGAAGACGGGGTCACGATCAGCCGCACCCCGGGGGCGATGTGTTTCCCGTCCAGGATGCGCGCGGCCTCCGCCAGGTCGGACGAACGGGCGGCGTTGCAGGTGCCGATAACGACCTGATGCACCTTTGTGCGCGGCAGGTCCTCGATCGCGACGACCTTGTCGACATTGTGGGGCAAGGCAACCCGCGGGGTCAGGGAGGCCGCATCGATCTCCACGACCTGCGCGTACACCGCATCCGTATCGGCTGTCAGATGCGTCCATTCACGGGTCAGCCGATCTCGCAGCCAGGCCGCGGTGACGGCGTCGGAGCCGATAAGACCGGCTTTGGCCCCCATTTCGATGGCGAGATTGGTCAAGGTGAAGCGCCCATCCATCGGCATGGCATCGATGGTCGGGCCGGCGAATTCGATCGCCATATAATTGGCCCCATCCGCGCCAATCCGCCCGGCGATCGCCAAAGCCAGATCCTTGGCGCCGACGCCGCGGGGCAAGGCGCCGGTGCAGCGCACCAGGATCGTCTCCGGCACCCGCATCCAAAGCTGCCCGGTCGCGATCGCCGCCGCCATGTCGGTCGATCCAACACCCGTCGTAAACGCCGCCAGCGCGCCGCCGGTGCAGCTATGGGAGTCCGAGCCGATCACCAGATCGCCCGGTGCGATATGCCCGCGCTCGGGCAGCACGACATGGCTGATGCCGTCGCCCATTTCGTAAAGCTGAACACCCTGCGCGATGGCGAAATTCCGCAACTTGGTATGCGCCGCGGCGGACACCGCGTTGGGGCTGGGATGGTGATCCAGGAACAGGATGTACTTGCCGGGATCCCAGACCTTGTCGGTTCCCATGCTGGCCAGCAGCTCCATCGCCAGCGGCCGGTTGCCGTCATGGGAGTAGGTCAGGTCCAGTGCCGCCACCACGATATCGCCGGCCCGCGCATCCTGACCGCTTTTGGCGGAGAGGATCTTTTCCGCGATTGTCTTCCCGGCCATGCGTGTGAACTCCCGTCTCTGGACCCGGTCGCGACGATAGTCCTACCATCGGGCAACGCAAACGGATGGGGCGGACATGAAGAAGACGACGTTGTTCCGGCAGTTGATCGAAGCCGAGGAAATCCTGATCCAGCCCGGCGTCTATGACGGTTTCAGCGCCCGGCTGATTGAGCAGATGGGCTTCAAATCGGGCAGCGTCTCCGGCGCCGGCCTGTCGGAAACGACGCTGGGCTGGGCCGATGTGGGGCTTTTGAGTTATGAGGCAAACGTCTCCCGCTCCCGCGATATCGCCGCCTGTGTGGATATTCCGCTGAGCGCGGATGCCGATACCGGCTACGGCAACGCGGTGAACGTGTTCTTCACCGTGCGCGGGTTCGAAGCCGCGGGCCTGGACGGGATCATGCTGGAAGACCAGGTCTCCCCCAAGCGCTGCGGCCATATGGACGGCAAGGAAGTCATCTCGGCCGAGGAAGGTGTCGAAAAAATCCGCGCCGCGGTGGAGGCCAAACGCGACCCCGACTTCATCATCAAGGCCCGCACCGACGCCACCGCCACGCATGGGGTGAAGGAGGCCATCCGCCGCCTGAACCTCTATGCCGAGGCGGGGGCCGATCTGCTGTTCGCGGATGCGATTTTGACGCGGGAGGATATCGCGCTGGTGGCCAAGGAAGTGTCCAAGCCGCTTTCGGTGAACATGGGCTTCGGCATCCGCGCCCGCCCGACCACGCCGCTGATCTGCGCGCGGGAGCTGCAGGATCTGGGCGTGGCGGTGGTGTCCTATCCGCGCCTGTGCACCAGCGCGGCGATCATGGGCATGCGCAATGCGCTCGGCGTGCTGAAGCAGTCGATTGAGGAAGGCCGGGTGGTCGAACGTCCCGAATTCGCGGTTTCCTTCGCCGAGATCAACGATCTGATGGGGCTGGGGACGATCCGGGAGCTGGAGCAGAAATTCCTGACCAAGGATCAGCTCGCTTCCAAATACGGCGATGCCGGCAAGCCCGCGAACGAGCACTGAAAGACATGAGCATGGAACACACCGGCGCCAATCCCCAGACGCGGGGCGTCGCGGATTTCGTCTCCGGCCTGCGCTATGAGGCGATCCCGGCCGAGGTGCTGGCGCGCATCAAATTGCTGATTTTGGACTCCTTCGGCTGCGCGCTCTACGGCGCCGATTTGCCCTGGAGCCAGATCCTGATGAACACGCTAGGTAGCCTGGACACCAGCCAGTCCAACGGCATTTGGGGTACGGGCCGGAAATTGTCGGCGCCGCACGCCGCTTTGGTCAATGGCACGCTGGTGCAAAGCTTCGAACTCGACGACGTACATCGCCAGGGCGTGCTGCATGTCGGCGCCGTCACGATCCCCGCTTTATGCGCCGTCGCCGAACTGAACCCCGGCATGACCGGCCGCGAATTCCTCACTGCCGCCGTCGCCGGCTACGAGATCGGCCCCCGCGTCGGGATGTGCATGGGGCAGGAGCATATCGGCCAGGGCTGGCACTCCGGCGC
>CAIUPC010000478.1 GCA_903900905.1 uncultured Acetobacteraceae bacterium | reverse complement strand
CTCCTATCCTCCCCCCTCCCCTCCTTTCCCCTCTCATTGGGTGGCTTGTCAAGCGCTTCGACGATTGACCGTTTAATAGGGTTATGGCCCTGACATCGGTTCACCTGGTGGATTAATATGTCTATATGTTCATTGTCTGACGATTTCATGCTTGACGCGTGCGATCACTGACACCTACAAGGGGTCATCGGGCCCGGCGAGGCTCAATCACAGAGGGAATTAAGGGTCATGCGTAAAATCCTCATGCGTGCGTTATCTGAGCACCAGGAGCGTGGCGTTGTGTCGGGCGCCACTGTCCGGGCTGCTCAGGAATACGACCGGAAGCACCCGATGTGGGCGTGTATGGCCGACGACGAAATGCGCTCTGGCTGGGAAGCGGTCAAAGCCGCTCGGCTCTAACCAACCGAGGGCTTCGGCCCTCACCAACCACCAACAGGAGACACCACCATGACCGACTTCCCCGCTTCTCACCCCGGCAGTTTCGCCTCAGCCCATCGCGGCACCGCTTCCGCCGGCCGAGCGTGGCACGCCCCCGATGGTGGCGCCTACACCACGTCGGATCGGCCGCGCGGAATGGTCGCGGTCGATGATGGCGACGGCACCACCTTTTTCTATCGGGTCTCCCGTTGCGAAGCAGGCGCGTTCCGGCGCTGGGCTGAGGCAGTGTATTTGAGCAATGACGGGCGCGACCGTCTGGCGGGGCAATTCCCAGAATACAGCGTCGTGAAACGCGCCTGATTCCCGTGTTTCCCGGCGCCTCCGCGCCGGGTTCCATGGCTATCAGACGCAACAAACACGGGAGATATCAGACGATGGAAAAGACGATCAGGGTTTCGGTGCGGTCGGTCTACGGTCGGGAGACCGTTTATCCCGCCTGTCCGGACGCTCTCCGGTTCGCGCAGCTGACCGGCTGCAAGACGCTGACCAGCGAGGCGCTGCGGATCATCGAGTCGCTGGGCTATTCGGTCGCGGTGGAAACGCCTGCGATTCTGCGGAGGGCTGCATAAGATGGCACAGGTCGCATTGAAAGAGGTGCCAACGGGCGCGCAGTGGCACCGCATCCTGAGCTTTCACGCCACTGCGGCGGATGCGCTGGCGGCGGTTCCTGGCACCGTAATTTCGGCCGAAGAGGACGCGGACCATCCCGGGTGCTGGGATGTGGCTGCGGCGCGCGGATCGGCGCTGACCATCTATTCCATCGAACCCGCATAGGAGGGACTGAGCCATGGCTAAGCGCAAAATCAGATACGATGTCGAGTGCCTCATGGGCGACGAATGGCACTGGATCCTGCTGCCCCCGCACAAAACGCGGGAGGATGCACAGGCCACGGCCGACCGCATGACGGCCGAACATGAGATGCCCCATCGCGTTAGGGAGGGCTGAACCATGGCACACACCATTGACTCCCTTCGCGGCATCATTCGCGGGCTGATCGCCGAGGGCGTGACGCCCAGCCGAATTAACGAGGCGGTATTCCTGGAAATGGACGACGACTGGCGCAGCACCGAAGAAGAGCGCGAGCGGGCGCGGTCCGAATACTGCGCGCTTATCTCTGACAACATCGAAGTCGATGACGAGGCATTGGCGGGCCGGGGCGAGGACGGCGTGTGGATCGCGGCTTGGGTCTGGTTGCAGGATGACGCGGTTGACGACGAGGAGGGCTGATCTTTACGTCTCCAGGGGTGCGCCCCTGGCTTCGCAGCGATCCGCTGACAACCGGGAGAAACCACCATGCGCGTAACGATAACCTTTAGCTGCGACGGCGCGGCCTTTGACGAACCGGCGACCGAGATTGCCCGCATCCTGCGCGAGATCGCGAAGCGGGCGGAACGCGGCGACGACGCGCCCGCGCCGGGCCTGTCGGT
>CAIUPC010000477.1 GCA_903900905.1 uncultured Acetobacteraceae bacterium | reverse complement strand
GGTCTGCGCGGCATCCCTGAACAATAAATGTCTCATGCCGAACGTTTATCGTTATCGAAATATTGAACTTCTTTAGGCGAAAGGTCGTAAAAATCAAGAGGCTTTAAACTCTGGCAGGGCAAATGCCGCCTGGGCATCGCTGTGGCGGTTTCGGTGGGGCGCTGAATGCGCCGTTGGACGCGGGGTGCTCGCATATGGCGGTTTCCAGGCGCGTGCCGCCACGCCTGATGTCATAGGCGATCACCCTGCCGATGTGCGTATCCCGCCTTGCGTTTCCCGGAAAAGTCAGGCGTCTCAGTCCCCCGCCAGCCAAGCCGAATCGGGTTTGAACCACCCCCATGCCCACGCCCTACACGACGCTCGACCTGAGCCGCATCTTCGACGCCCGCACCATGACGCGCGGGCGGACGCTGGGGCTTGCCGGCGGGGTGGAGGTGCAACTGAACGGGGAGACGATCACCGGCACGGTCAAGGACAAAGCCGACACCCATACCGTCAGCATCACCCCGAACCTGCTCGGCCGGCGGGTCATGTTCGACAACAAATGCAGCTGCCGCTTCACCGGCTGCGTGCATCTGGCCGCCGCCGCCTGCGCCGCGCTCGATTTCTTCCCCGCACTCCGCAAGGCCGAGCAGCAAACCTTCCTCGACACCCTCACCACCGCCGCCCCGGTCAAAGAACGCCAGCGCCTGGTCTTCGAACTCGCCCCCGCTGACCCGCCCTACGCCTGTGCGGTCACCTGTATGCTGATTGGCGAACGCAGTGGCGTCATCGCCCCCGCCACGCCGCGCGCCATCGCGGCGGATCTGACGCTCGATGACAAGCTGCGCGACGTCGCGACGGAGCTGGGGGAGGGGCCGGATAGCCGCACCCTGGTCCGTCCGACCTCGGTCGTGGACCTGCTGCATGCGCTGATCGAAAGCGGCCAGGCCCGCTGGCATGCCGGTGGCAAGGCGCTGATCAAGGGGGAGACGCGGTACTTCCCCTCCGCCGCCGCTGCGACCTTGCCACCGCGCTCGGGCGTGGTCGTCGCCGATTCCGGCGCCTGGTATGTCGATGCCACGACCGGCGCCGTCGCGCGCATCCGCATCCAGGCCGCCCCGCCGCCGAAGCCGGTTGTCACCGCTCCGCCGGTCCTGCCCCCCAGCATCGCCGTCCCGCCACCCCGGCGCCGGGTCGAGCCGGGGACGATCAGCGAACAGGTCATCGTCGATCGGCCCATGACCCCGGTCGTACGCCTGACCCGCCTGCCATGTCCCGACGAGTTCGGGCGCATGCAGCAGATCGACGCGCTGCTGCTGGAATTCGACTATGACGGCGGCAGCGTGGCCTTCGACGACGACCGCCAGTTCGTGCGCGCCAACACCTCCCTCGGCCCCGTCTTCGCCCGCCGCGATCGCGCCGGGGAGGCGCAGGCGGTCGAAGCCATTCGCCAGGACGGGCTGGTGCAGATGCGCATGACCACCGGCAAAACCGAAAAAGGCCGCATGGTCTTCGTCTTCCGCGGCCGTGAAGCCGCCGAATCCTGGCAGGCCTTCATCGCCGAACGCCTGCCCACCTTGCAGGCGCTGGGCTGGCGCAATCAGGTCGATACCGGCTTCGGCCCGCGTCTGGTGCAATCCGTCGGCACCTGCGACCTCAAGATCGAGGACGCGCCGCAGGGCGCTTTCTCCCTCGATTTCGGGATCGAGATCGATGGCGCCCGCCATCCGCTGCTGCCCATCCTCATGCGCCTGCATGAACGCGGCGGGATGGAGAACGCGCGGGTTATCGGCGGGGAGGTGATCACCAGCCTCGACGATGGCCGCATCCTCAAACTGCCGGCGGAACGCATCGCGCGTCTGCTGGCGGTGATCGAGGATATGATCGACGCCGCCAGCCGCACCAGCGGCGATACCATGATCCTGAACGCCACCGCCGCGCATACGGTGCTGGATCTGGAGGACGTGCTGACCACCCGCTGGCAGGATGGCGCGGCGATCGCCGCCAACCTCGCCCGCTTCCGCGCCATGGAGGACATTCCCGAGGCGCCGGTGCCGGCGGCGTTCAAAGCCGCGCTCCGACCCTATCAGCAGCAGGGCGTGAACTGGCTGCAGCATCTGCGGGAAAACGGGTTGGGCGGGCTGCTGGCCGATGACATGGGCCTCGGCAAAACCGCCCAGACCATCGCCCATATGGTGATCGAGGAAGCGTCCGGCCGGATGGAGAACCCCGCGCTGGTGATCGTGCCAACGACGCTGGTGCCGAACTGGAGCGCGGAACTCGCCCGCTTCGCCCCGCATCTGCGCGTCGCCGTACTACACGGTCTCGATCGGCATGAGCGCCGGCGCGACCTCGCCGGCGTGCATGTGGTGATCACCACTTATACGGTGCTCAGCCGCGACATCGACGACATGGTCGAACTGCCCTGGCATCTGGTGGTGCTGGATGAGGCGCAGGCGATCAAGAGCGCTTCCTCCAAGGCGACCATCGCGGTCTGCCGCCTGCAGACCAACCACCGCATCTGCCTGTCCGGCACCCCGATCGAGAATAATCTGGGGGAGTTGTGGTCGCAGTTCGCCTTCCTGATGCCGGGCCTGCTGGGGACCCGCAAAGCGTTTACGAAGCGCTTCCGCACCCCGATCGAAAAGGACGGCGATCCCGTCCGCCGCCGCCAGCTGTCGCTGCGCATCCGCCCCTTCATCATCCGCCGCACCAAATCCGCGGTCGCGACCGAGCTGCCGCCCAAGCACACCATCCTGCGCCGCATCACTTTGGCGCCACAGCAGCGCGAGCTCTACGAAACCATCCGCGCGACCATGCATGAGAAGGTGACCGAAGGCATCGCCGCCCGCGGTGTCGGTCAGAGCCAGTTCCTGGTCCTGGATGCGCTGCTGAAGCTGCGCCAGGTCTGCTGCGACCCGCGGCTGCTGAAGTCGTCCTCCGGCCCGGCGACCGGGCCGTCCAGCAAGCTCGACGACCTGCTGGAAATGGTGACCGAGATGATCGCCGAAGGGCGGCGGATCCTGCTGTTCTCCCAGTTCACCTCCATGCTGGACCTGATGAAGCCGGCGCTGACGTTGGCGGGGGTGCGCTTTGTCGAACTGCGCGGCGACACAGCCGATCGGGCGGAACCGGTGCGGGGGTTTGAGGCGGGGGAGGTGCCGCTGTTCCTGATCAGCCTCAAGGCCGGGGGCAGGGGGCTGAACCTGACCTCCGCCGATACCGTCATCCACTACGACCCCTGGTGGAACCCGGCGGTGGAGGATCAGGCCTCCGACCGCGCGCACCGGATTGGTCAGACCAAATCGGTCTTCGTCTACAAGCTGATCGCGGCCGATACGGTGGAAGAGCGCATCGTCGAGCTGCAGGAACGCAAGGCGGCCCTTGCCAGCCTTGCCCTCAGTGAGGACGGCATGGCGCTGCCGGCGATGGATGCCGGCGATATCGATTACCTGTTCGGGGCAACACCGGATCTGCTGGCGGCCTAGACCATGATCAGGGGTATCGCATATGGCAGATTTCCGCCAAAAACCGTCCTCCTCGGGCTTGTCCCGAGGATCTCCAGCCGCACGGGCATTAGTATTGTACTAATACAATCAGCGGTAGTGCCGCGGGCGATCCTCGGGACAAGCCCGAGGATGACGGTTTTTAAGGGGGTGCCGCTCCTGCGTAAGCGATATGCGATCACCCTGTCCCCCGTTCCGTCATGGCTGGGCTTGTAGCGATAGGTGCCAGGATAAG
>CAIUPC010000476.1 GCA_903900905.1 uncultured Acetobacteraceae bacterium | reverse complement strand
TCCCCCCAACCCCCTCCCTCAAGGGGAGGGGGAGAGTCAATTTCAACGGCCTCTGATATTAGACAGGAGAAAGGCGTGGATGCCGACCTGCGTCGGCATGACGGGGTTGGGGCGCTGCCAGTACGTCAACATCAACGCCGCCATCGATCAGGCGAATTTCGGCATGACTTTGGTCCAGAACTGCTCGATCGAGCGCATCAGCTTCGCGTGCGGGATCAGGCTGTTGTACGTGTAGCAGAACAGCCAATCCACGTTCTGGCGCTTCATATTGGCCTCCAGCCCGCGGATCACCGTATCGACCGTGCCGGCCAGGACATAGCCTTCCTTCACCGCCTCTTCCGGGGTCAGATACTGGCCCGTCTTCTGGTTCAGCATGCCGCGGCGGAAGCCGAACGGCTCAAACCAGGCGCGCCCGGTGAACTGGCCGGAATCGGCCCAGAGCGCCAGCGCTTCTTCATCCGTATCCGCGATGATGACATCGCGCAGCAGGCCGGTGCCCATCCCACGTGGGCGGCCGGAGACCTGAGCGTACAGATCGTACAACGGCTCTTCGTAATTCGGCAGCATGGCCGGCAGAATGGCGGTCACGCCTTCCTGCGCCGCCCAGCGGATCGAGTTCTCCGACGAGGCAAACGGTAGAAAAACCGGGGGATGCGGCTTTTGCAGCGGCTTCGGCACCACGCCCACCGATTTCAGGATGCCGTTCTCGACGCCTTTGCCCCATTTCTCGGTGGTGGGCAGGGTCCAGGGGGTCTCACCGGCCGGGATTTTCCAGAACTGGCCGTCATGGGTGATCATCTCCTGCGTCCAGGCCTTCTTGATGATCTGCCAGTTTTCTTCGAACGCGGCGCGGTTGGCGGCGTCGATGGCGTCGTGCTGATGCGGCAGGGCGCCGCTCACGCCATGGGTCTGCTGCGCCATGATGTCGACCCAGCGGCGCTGATAGCCGCGCGCAAAGCCGGCATTGGCGCGCCCGCCGGTCATGTGATCGAGCATGGCGATATCTTCGGCCACGCGCAGCGGATTGGCGGCCGGCAGCACGATGCCCAGCTGGCCGACACGGATCTGCTTGGTCTGCATGGCGAAATAGAGATCGAGCAGGACGGGGTTATTGGAAACCTCGAAACCCTCGATATGGAAATGATGCTCGGTGAAGCTGACCGAGTTGTAGCCGAGGTCGTCGGCCAGTTTGATCTGCTCCGTCAGCTCCCGCAGCATGCGCTGGTACAGCTCGGGTTTCGTGCCGGCCATACCGGCTTCGATTTCGGTGCGGCTGGCATTGCCGGGCAGATAGAACAGCGAGGCCTTCACGTCGTTTGCTCCCATCGGGTGTTCGTTGAGCGGATTTCTGGCGCGTTTTCCGCTTCGGCGCTAGACTCGCGCCCGGTATCGAATCCGATTCACCGATTTCAACGGGAGAAACCCCTATGCTGAGACGCACCCTTCTGGCCGCCGCGGCCACGTTCACGATCGCTGCCGCCCCGGCGATGGCGCAGCTGCACATCGCGACGGTTGGACCGATGACCGGCGAATATGCCTCCTTCGGGGCGCAGATGAAGGCCGGCGCTGAACAGGCCGTGGCCGATATCAACAAGGCCGGCGGCGTGATGGGCCAGCAGCTGATCCTGGATATCGGCGATGATGCCTGCGATCCGAAGCAGGCGGTGTCGGTCGCCAACCAGATGGCCTCGAAGAAGGTGAAGCTGGTGGCCGGGCATTTCTGCTCGGGCAGCTCGATCCCGTCGTCGAAGGTCTATGCCGAAGAGGGCATCCTGCAGATCTCCCCGGCCTCGACCAATCCTGACTATACCGAGAAGGGCAACTGGAACACGTTCCGCGTCTGCGGCCGCGATGACCAGCAGGGCCGCGTTGCCGGTCAGTATCTGGCCAAGAATTTCAAGGGCCAGAAGATCGCGATCATTCACGACAGCTCCACCTACGGCAAAGGCCTGGCGGACGAGACGCAGAAATCGCTGCACGCGGCGGGCGGCAAGGAAGCGCTTTACACCGCTTACACGCCGAAGGAGAAAGACTACTCCGCCCTCGTCAGCCGCATGAAGCAGGCCGGCATTTCCGTGATTTATGTCGGCGGCTACCACAACGAGGCCGGGCTGATCATCCGCCAGGCCAAAGAGCAGGGCATGAAGGCCACCCTGGTTGGCGGCGATGCGTTGGTGACCAGCGAATTCTGGCAGATCGCCGGTGACGCCGGCGCCGGCACGATGATGACCTTCCCGGCCGATCCGCGGCTGTTGAAGACGGCGGCGGAGGTGGTGAAGTCGTTCGCCGCCAAGAAGATCGATCCGGAGGGCTATGTCCTCTACACCTATGCCGCGATCCAGATCTGGGCCGATGCGGCGAAGAAGGCCAAGACGACCGATCCCAAGAAGGTGGCCGCGGCGTTGAAGGCGACCGGCAACTGGGGCTCGGTGCTGGGCCCGATCAGCTTCGACAAGAAGGGCGACCCGACGGCGTCCGGCTATGTGCTGTACGTGTGGAAGAACGGCGCCTACGCACAGATGTAAGTCGTAACAACGGCAGTCCCGGCCGCGAAAACCGGCCGGGGCGGCTTTCCTCAATGCAAGAGACCAGGGACGGCCGCTGGACAGCTCGGTTTGAGCCCTGCCCTCCTCAAACCGCCAAATACCGCCGCTTGATATCGTCGTTCTGCTTTAGCTCCTCGATGCTGCCGCGATAGACGATCTGCCCCTTGTCGATGATCGCCACGCTGGTGGCGACGGCGATGCAGAAATGCATGTTCTGCTCCGCCAGCAGGATCGTCACACCCTCCTTCCGCAACGTCGCGATCAGCCTTGCAATCTGCTGCACAATGATCGGCGCCAACCCTTCAGAGGGCTCATCCAGCAGGATCACATCCGGATTGCCCATCAGCGTGCGGGCGATGGTCAGCATCTGCTGCTCCCCGCCCGACAGGCGCCCGGCCATGCGGCTGCGCATCGATGACAGGATGGGGAAAACCTCGAAGATCCGCTCCAGCGTCCAATGCACCGCGCCATCCGTGCCGGGTTTGGCGCCAATGCGCAGATTGTCCTCGACGGAGTGCTCCGGGAACACCTGCCGATCTTCGGGGACGTAGCCAATGCCACGGCGGGCGATGCGGTAGGGGGCGAAGCCGGTGATGTCCTGCTCGCGCATGAACACCCGCCCGGCGCGCGGCGGCGCCACCCCGGCGATGGCCTTGAAGGTGGTGCTCTTGCCCGCCCCGTTGCGGCCCAGCAGCGCGACCGTCGCACCGCGTTCCACCACGAGGTCGATGCCGAACAGGATCTGGCTGGCGCCGTAGAAGACATCCATGCCCTGAACGCGGAGTTCGTCACTCATGCCAGCGCCTCCTCAAGGCTGGTGCCAAGGTAGGCGTCGATCACCGCCTGGTTGCTGCGGATTTCCTCGGCCGTGCCTTCCGCCAGCACGCTGCCGTAGCGAAGCACGCGGATGGACTGGGCGATTTTGAACACGATATCCATGTCATGCTCGATGAAGACCAGCGTCATCCCGACCTGGCGCCAGAGCAGCTGCACCCGCTCGATCATCTTCCAGCGCTCATCGGGGCCCATGCCGGCGGTGGGCTCGTCCAGCAGCAGCACTTTGGGTTCCAGCGCCAGCGCCAATGCGATGTCGAGCAGCTTCTGATCCCCATGCGACAGAAACCGCGACGGCGTCGCGGCGGCATGGCTGAGACCGGCGAGGTCCATGATCTCCTTCGCCCGCGCCGTCGCGGCCGGCAGCGGGAAGCGCTGGAACATGGAACCGGTCTGGCGGCGATGCGACAGGACCGCGGCGGTGAGGGATTCTTCCACCGTGAAGCGGGGGAAAATCGACGCCACCTGGAAGGCGCGGCCAATCCCCATGCGCACGATATCGGCTTCCGGGCGGCCGCCGATATCGACCCCGTCCAGCTTGATGGTACCGGCATCGGGTTTCAGCTTGCCGGTGATCAGGTTGAAGAAGGTGGTCTTCCCCGCCCCGTTCGGCCCGATGATGGCGCTGAGCGAACCCGGCGCGAAATCCATCGACACATTGTCGGTCGCGACCACGCCGCCGAAGCGGCGGATCAGCCCGTCGATCGTCAGGCGGGCGGTCATGGCGCGGCCTCCGGCCTTGGTTTGCGGCTTTGCCGCCACTCATCGAGCACATCCAGCACGCCCTTGCGCAGGCCGAGCACGATGACCAGCAGCACCACGCCCATGACCATGCCGTGATGATCGGTGATGCGGTTGATATAGTCATTCAGAAACTGGAACAGCACCGCGCCCAGCACGGGGCCGAGGAAGACGGTGATACCGCCGAGCACGATCATGATGATGGCGTCGCCCGAGAGGGTCCAGAAGGCGAAGTTCGGATAAGCGCCGGAGACATAGAGGCTCATGAGAATCCCGGCCAAAGACCCGAAGATGCCAGACAGAATGAATGCCTGCAGCTTGTAGCGCTGCACCGGCACGCCGAGGAAACGCGCCCGTTCGGCGTTGTCGCGGATCATGCGCAAGGCATAGCCGAAGGGCGATTGCACGATCTGGCGGATCACCAGCGCCGACAGGACGGACACGATGACCGTCAGCACGAACAGCTGGCGCGGCTGCGCCAGGTCGATGCCGAGGAAGGGCGGGCGCGGAATGCCGCCCATCAGCCCCTGATCGCCACCGGTCAGCGACACCCAGCCGGCAATGATGGAATAGAGCAGCATCTGGAATGCCAGGGTCAGGAAGGAGAAGTAGATCTCCGTCAGCCGGATGCACAAAGCGCCCGACACCGCGCCCCAGACGCAGGTCGCGAGCAGCGTCACCGCCGCCGCCGCGGGGATCGAGATCGCGTTGGTCTGCATCAGCAGGCCGAACACATAGGCGCCGAAGCCGAAGAACATCGCGTGCCCGAAGGACACCAGCCCGGTGT
>CAIUPC010000475.1 GCA_903900905.1 uncultured Acetobacteraceae bacterium | reverse complement strand
CGTCATGCCGACGGAGGTCGGCATCCACGACTTAGCAGTGTTAGACAGGAGAAAGGCGTGGGTGCCGACCGGAGCCTGTCCACGGACTTGATCCGTGGGTCGGCATGACGGGTAACGATGGCCGGTACGTCATTCATTTTACTGGTTGGTATAAGGCGAGGCGCAAAGTGCACTGCTTCAGGTGCGGCTCAGGTGTGCGAACCTCGTCATGCCGACGAAGGTCGGCATGACGGCGGGGGGACAGCCGCCACGCCAAACGACGCAGTTAATCTTGGGAGCCGCCTAAGCCTTATCCACCCCCCAGAACACCGGCGCCGATCCCTTCACAATCCCGGTCAAATTCGACCGCCAGGCCGCATGCGGCAGATATTGCCCACACGGGATAATCGGCACCGAATCGAACGCCGCCAACTGGTAATCCGCCTCCAGCTTGCGCCGCTCGGCGTCCGAGGTCGCGTCGATCCAGGCGTCATGCGCCGCTTCGATCCGGGGATCGTCGGGCCAGCCGAACCAGGCCTTGGCACCGTTGCTGCGCACGGGATTGGCCAGCAACGGGTCGCTGAACTCCGGCCCTGGCGCCCCGGCGGGGAACATGCCCCAGCCGCCTTTGCCCGGCGGTTCCTTCGACGGGCGGCGTTGCACCACCGTGCCCCAGTCGACCAGCTGGTCGTCCACGGTCATGCCGATCTTGCGGAAGGCATCGACGGCGACGGTGGCGAAGGCGTGGTACACAAGCTGGTCGGTCGGGTGCATCATCACCAGCGGCGTGCCGTCATAGCCGGCCTTATCGAGCATGCGCTTGATCTCATCGATACTCTTGCGGACGCGGACATTTTCCATCCCCGCTTCGGTGGCGGAGGGTGTGCCCGGCACGACGTAGCCCATCGGGGCGCGCCAGGTCGCGGGATCCTCCCCCATCGCGGCGGTCATCGTCTCCCGCTGGTCGATCGCGGCGAGCATCGCGCGGCGCACCCCGGCATTCGCGGTCGGGCCGTGCAAATGGTTCGGGCGAAGCAGGGCGACGGTGCCGTACAAATCAATCAGGCCGGTGCTGACCCCATTGGCCTTCTTCAGCATCGGGATCAGATCGGGCTGCGGCAGCTCGACCCAATCAACCTCCCCCGCCGTCAGGGCATTGGCGGCGGTGGCGGAATCGGGGATCACCCGCCATTCTACCCGATCCACGTTCACCTTGTGACCGCCGGCGGTGTAGGATGGTGGCTCCTGGCGCGGCACATAGCCGTCGAAGCGGGAGAAGACCGCCTTGGCACCGCTGACGAACTCCCCGGGTTCGAAGCGGAACGGGCCGCAGCCGACGATCTCGGTGATCTGCTTGTGGGGATCGGTCGCGGCCAGGCGCTCGGGCACCATCACCGGCTGCGGTTGCACCTTGGACAGGAAATGCGCCAGCAGCGGAAAAGGCTTCTTCAGCCGCCAGACGATGGTCTTGTCGTCGGGGGCTTCGATGGCGGCGACACGGGCTTCGATGATGACGCTGGCGGCATCGCGCTTGAGCCAGCGTTGCAGCGACGCGACGCAATCCCGCGCCAGCACCGGCGTACCGTCATGCCATTTCAGGCCGTCGCGCAGTTTCATGGTCCAGCGCAGGCCATCACTGTCGATGACATGACCCTCGACCATCAATGGTTGGGGGTTGAACTGCTGGTCGCGGCCATAAAGGGTCTCGTAGACCATCAGCGCGAAGTTGCGGGTGACGGTGGCGGTGGTCCAGACCGGGTCGAGGCTGGTCAGGTTGGTCTGAGGCACGAAGACCAGGGTCTTGGTGGGCGCGGCAACGGCCGGGCGCGAGAGAGCAGCCACGGCCGAGCTGGCCAGGAACATACGTCTTTTCATTGTTTTCCTCCCTGTAAGGCGGCCGCTTTATTCCGCGGCTTGAGCGACTCCCGATACCCGCGTGCGGGTGCGCATGGTGACGAATTCCTCGGCCGCCGTCGGATGAATGCCGATGGTGCGGTCGAAATCGGCTTTGGTCGCGCCCATGACGACGGCGATGGCGATGCCCTGGATCAGCTCCGGCGCGTCCTCACCCAGCATATGCGCGCCGAGGACCTTTTGCGTGGCCTGATCGACCACCAGTTTCATCATCGTCTTGCGCGCGCGGCCCGACAGCGTGTGGCGCATCGGGGTGAACTTCGCGACATAGACATCGACCGGGCCTTGGGCCGCCGCCTGCTCTTCCGTCAGGCCCACGGTTCCAATCGGCGGGGTGGAGAACACCGCCGCCGGCACGTTATCGAGGGAAACCGCGCGCGGGTTCTTGCCGTAGAGGGTGTCGGACAGCGCATGGCCCTCCGCGATCGCGAAGGGGGTGAGGTTGATGCGGTCGGTCACGTCGCCGATGGCGTAGATGTTGGGCGTGGCGGTCCGCAGCTTCTGATCGACGATCACGGCGCCGGATTTGTTGACGGTGACGCCGGCATTTTCCAGCCCCATGCGTTCCGTCATCGCACGCCGGCCGGTGGCGAAGAACACCGTGTCGACGGCCAAAGTCTGCCCGCCCCCAAAGGTCAGGATCCGCCCGTCCCCGTCCGCCACCACCGATTCGGGGCTGCAGGACGGATGCAGGATCACCCCCTGCGCGGCCAGGGCCTCGGCCAGGCCTTCCCGCAGGTCCTGATCGAAGCCGCGCAGCGGCAGCGGCTGGCGGTATATCAGATGCACCTCCGCGCCGAGCGCCTGGAAGATCCCGGCGAATTCCACCGCGATGAACCCCGACCCCACAATCGCGATCTTCTTCGGCATGATCGGCAGATAAAACGTCTCATCGGAGATGATGCCGAGTTCAGCCCCGGGGATCGCCGGCCGTTCAGGATGGCCGCCCGTGGCGATGACGATGGTCTCGGCCGTGATGCGCTTGCCCCCGACATCGAGCGTATGGGCGTCGATCAGCGTCGCGCGGGCGTCAAAGATCGTCACCCCGGCATTGGCCAGCAGACGGCGATAGATGCCGTTCAGGCGATCGATCTCCTTGTCCTTGGCCGCGATCAGCTTGCCCCAGTCGTGCGGCCCCTTCTTGATGGTCCAGCCGAACCCGGCGGCATCGTCAGCCCAGGCGCCGTATTCGCCTGCCTGCACCAGCAGCTTCTTCGGCACGCAGCCGACATTGACGCAGGTGCCACCCCAGAACCGCTCCTCCGCCACGCCGACACGGGCACCGTGGCCCGATGCGATCCGGGCGCAGCGTACGCCGCCGGAGCCGCCGCCAATGACGAAAAGATCGAAGTCCATGTGGTTGTGTCCTCTCTTGGTCGCGATAATGTGTGGCCAGGGGCGGGTTTGAGCAAGACCGGCTTAGCCCCAGAAAACTTGCACGTTCAGGCAACCTCCCGCACGATCCCGGCTTCCGTCCCCAGCCAGGGACGCAACCAACGGGAGAGTCCCATGTCCGCCGCCCTCCAGATGCCTGCCCAGATGTCCGAAGCCGAGTGGGAAATCCGCTGCGAGCTCGCCGCCGTCTACCACGTCAACCAGCTGCTCGGCTGGACCGACACCATCAACACCCATATGTCGGTGCGCGTGCCCGGTGAGCCGAACCACTTCCTGATCAACAACTATGGGGAGATGTTCGACGAGATCACCGCGTCGTCGCTGGTGAAAATGGACATGGACGGCAACGTTCTGTCCCCCGGCGGCAAATTCAACAATGCCGGGTTCATCATCCATAGCGGCGTCTACAAGGCCCGCCCGGATGCCAATTGCGTG
>CAIUPC010000474.1 GCA_903900905.1 uncultured Acetobacteraceae bacterium | reverse complement strand
GCGGGGCGAGGCGGAAGGAGCCGCGCAGGGGGCGATAGGCGACCCGCTCCACCGTCCAGCCATACAAGGCGGCGAGGCCGGCGGCGAAGAGCAGGGTCACCGCGAGGGCGATGGGGACGGAGGTGATGCCGAGCCCGGCGAGGGCGAGGAGCGCGATCAGCGACAGGAAGGCCCCGACCATGAAGATGTCGCCATGGGCGAAGTTGATCATGCCGATGATGCCGTAGACCATGGTGTAGCCCACCGCGATCAGGCCGTAGATCATGCCCAGGGTGACGCCATTGATCAGCTGTTGCAGCGCATAGGCCAGGGCCGCGACTCCTTATCTCAGGGGTCACGAGCAAACACGGGCGGGGGCGGTTGTGCAAGGCGTTGCCGGCGGGGGATGATCGGTGGCCGATGCACCACAAATCCCCCGGATTCCCAGGCCGACGCCGCGGGCCTTAGCAGCGGCCCTGACCCGTGACAGTGTGGCGCTGGATTGTCGGCGCAAGATCCAAATGACACCCTGTCCGCAAAATTCAAATGGCACTCTGGCCGGGGTTGGCCGCGATACGTGTGGCTGCACGGGCCTTGGCTCCAACAAACGTCATCCCCGGGCTTGTCCCGGGGACCACGGTTTCCGCCTGTGCCGCGCTTGGTCCCCGGGACAAGCCCGGGGATGACGCTGAGGGTTCGACTGGGGCGCAGGTCGATCCAATTGTGATCAGCCTGAACCGATGGGGCCGGCGCCACAGGATGGGTTCGCGTGAAACGCGATGTTTGCCACACATGCCGACCTCGGGGGCGCGCCAGAGTCGTGCCTCCTGCGACCAGCTTGTGCTGAGGCTGCACCCGATTGACCTGGCGTACGGTCGCCCCGCGATTGACAGATCCCCATCGGATTGCAGAAATACCCGCTGGTAGATCAAACGCGCCGCCAATCCTGGCCGCGCGCGTCACGTTCAGGGGACTCTCATCATGCCGGATACCAATGTCCTGGCGGAACGCCCGGCCCAGGGCCAGGCCACTGTTACCGATGCCATCATTATCGGCGCCGGGATTTCGGGCATGTTCATGCTCTATCGCCTGCGCGAACTCGGCATGAGCGTGAAGGTGTTCGAAGCCGGGACCAATGTCGGCGGCACCTGGTATTGGAACCGCTACCCCGGTGCGCGCTTCGACTCCGAAAGCTGGACCTACGGCTATTCCTTCTCCAAGGAGTTGCTGGCGGAATGGGACTGGAAGGAGCACTTCTCGCCGCAGCCGGACACGCTGGAATACCTCAATCACGTGGCTGACAAGTTCGACCTGCGCCGGGACATGCAGTTCCGCAGCACCGTCACCGCCGCGCATTGGGACGATGCCGCCAATCAGTGGACGGTGACGCTGGAGAACGGGGAGCAGGCGAAAGCGCGGTTCCTGTTCACCGCCATCGGCATTCTCTCGGCCTATACGCTGCCCGCCATTCCCGGGCGCGACAGTTTCCAGGGCCCCGCCTACCACCCCGCCCGCTGGCCGCACACGCCGGTCGATTTCACCGGCAAGCGGGTCGGCATTATCGGCACCGGTGCGACCGCCATCCAGGCGATCCCGGAAATCGCCAAGCAGGCCGCGCATCTGACGGTGTTCCAGCGCCGCCCCAACTGGGCCGCGCCGTTGCACAACGCCAAGATCTCCAAGGAAGAGATGGAGGAGATCAAATCCCGTTATGAGGAGATCTACGCCCACTGCGCCCAGACCCCGAGCTGGTTCATCCATGAGGCCGACAGGCGCAAGACGCTTGATGTGTCGCCGGAAGAGCGCGAGGCCTTCTGGGAGAAGCTGTATGCCGAACCCGGCTTCGGCATCTGGATGGGCAATTTCCGCGACATCCTGATCGATGAGAAAGCCAACGAAAAGATCAGCGAATTCATCGCCAGGAAGATCCGCCAGCGGGTGAAAGACCCCGCCGTCGCGGAAAAGCTGATCCCGAAGGACCACGGCTTCGGCAGCCGCCGGGTGCCGCTGGAGAGCGGCTATTTCGAGACCTATAACCGCGACAACGTCACCCTGGTCGATGTCATCAACGACGAGCCGATCGAATGCATCACGCCGAAGGGTGTGAAGACGTCGAAGCAGGAACGCGAATTCGACATCCTGATCTATGCCACCGGCTTTGACGGCGTGACGGGCGCGTTCGACCGCATCGACTTCCGCGGCCCGAATGGGCTTACCCTCAAGGATGCCTGGGCCGATGGCCCGCGCACCTATCTTGGCATGCTGCCGGAGGGCTTTCCGAACATGCTCATGGCGCTCGGCCCGCATACGGCCCGCGGCAATATCCCGCAGGCGATTGAGCATAGCGTGAACTTCCAGGCCGGTGTGCTTCGCTTCATGCTCGAGCATGGATACACCCGCATCGATACCCGCCCGGAATGCGTGGATGAATGGACCGAGACGGTGATCAAGGCCGCCGAACCCTTGCTGTCGTCGAAGGTCGACTCCTGGCAAACCGGTGTGAACCGCAACGTCGCGGGGCGGCAGGTGCGGCGGGTGCTGGGTTACAACGGCAATGGCGCCCATTTCCGGCGGAAGACCGATGAGGTGACCACCGGCGGGTTCAAGGAGTTCGTCTTCCGGTAACCGCGCCCCCGGGCCATCGGCCGTATCGCGATCCCGGCAAAAACCGTCATCCTCGGGCTTGTCCCGAGGATCACTTGCCGCACGCTCATCAGTATTTCACTAACAAAATCAACGACAGTGCCGCGGGAGATCCTCGGGACAAGCCCGAGGATGACGGTTTTGACGTGGGTGCGCTCCCCCAAAAGCCATATGCGATCACCCTGTTCCGGCCACTGATTGTCATCTCTTATGGGTGGCGCGAGCCCCCCATGACGATATCGGATGACGACCCGAGGGATCGCTACCATCCCCCCCTTCCATAAACACGCACGCGGGAGATAGCTTACGAGGAACAAGGAGTTCCAAGTATGAAGCCGCGGCTGATCCTCGCCTGCCTGGTGCCGGAAGACGTCACTATCCGTGCGCGGGAGGAATTCGACGCGATCATCGCGCCCGGGCCGGATGACATGACCGTGCCCGAGGTTCTCGCCGCCGCGGCCGCGCATAACGCCGATGCCATCGCCTTCACCAATACCCTGCCGCTGAACGCCGCCGCCATCGCGTCCCTGCCGCCGAGCGTCAAAGTCGGTGCCACCATCAGCGTGGGCTACGATCACGTCGATGTCGCCGCCGCCAGAACCCGCGGGCTGCCGGTGACCAATACCCCCGGCGTATTGACCGAATGCACCGCGGACCACGGCTTCATGATGCTGCTGAACGCGGCCCGCCGGGCCTCGGAATATGACCGCATCATGCGCAAGGGCTGGCGCTACCGCATCGGCCAGGGCGACCTGCTGGGGGTCCGTGTCACCGGCAAGACCCTCGGCATCCTCGGCATGGGCCGTATCGGCCGGGCCATGGCGCAGCGCGGGCGCGGCTTCGACATGAAGATCGTCTACCACGCCCGCACCCGCCTGCCGCCGGTACTGGAACTCGGCGCCACGTATTTCCCGAGCTTTGAGGCGATGCTGCCGCATTGCGACTTCCTGTCGCTGCATGCCCCGGCGAATGCGGCGACCGACAAGATCGTCAATGAGCGAACCCTGTCGCTGCTGCCCGACGGCGCGGTGCTGGTGAACGTCTCCCGCGGCGGGTTGGTGGATGAAGACGCGCTGTTCGCGGCGCTGACCTCCGGCAAGCTGTTCGGTGCCGGTCTCGACGTGTTTCGCGCCGAACCCGACTACGACATGCGCTTCGCGGAACTGGAGAACGTGTATCTCTCCCCGCATGTCGGCAGCGCGTCGCGGGAGACCCGCAACGCCATGGGGTACCGGGCGTTGGATAACATTGCTTCGGTGCTCGCCGGCAAGGGGCCGATCGACCCGCTCTGGACTTAAGGAACAGACGATGGCCAAGACGCGACTGCTGGTTACCCGCCGCCTGCCGCCCGCGATCGAGGCCCGGGCGGCCCGCGATTACGACGCGGTGCTGACCCCCTCCGACATCCCCATGACCGGTGTGGCCGCCAAGGCGGCGGGGGCGGAGGCCATCATCTGCTGTCCGGGCGATGTCTTCGACGCCGCGTTGATCGCGGCTCTGCCCGGCACGGTCAAAGTCATCGCCACCTTCAGCGTGGGCTACGACCACGTCGATGCCGCCGCGGCGCAGGCGCGGGGGATTGCCGTCTGTAACACCCCGGATGTTTTGAGTGTGGCAACGGCGGAATGCGCCATGCTGCTGATCCTCGCCGCCGCCCGCCGGGCCGGGGAGGGGGAGCGGATGGTCCGCGCCGGCAAATGGGAGGGCTGGGCGCCGACCCAATTGATGGGCACGCAGGTGTCCGGCCGCCGGTTGGGGATTTTCGGCTTTGGCCGCATCGGGCGGGAGCTGGCGCGGATGGCGCGCGGCTTCGGGATGGAGATCCACTATCACGACATCGCTCGCGTGCCGCCGGAGCTGGAACTGGGCGCGACCTTCCATCCGGCCGAAGCGAGCTTCCTGCCGATATGCGACGTCCTGTCTCTGAACGCGCCGGGTGGCGGCAGCACGCGGCACTGGCTGAACGCGGCGCGTATTGCAGCCCTGCCCAAGGGCGCTGTGGTGGCGAACGCGGCGCGCGGCACGCTGGTTGATGACACCGCGCTGATCGCGGCGCTGAAAACCGGACAGATCGCCGCCGCCGGGCTGGATGTTTACGACGGGGAGCCGAAGGTGAACCCGGGCTATCTGGGCCTCGAGAACGTCGTGCTGCTGCCGCATCTGGGTTCGGCCACGACCGAGACCCGTGACGCCATGGGGCAGGTGGCGCTGGATGGGATCGATGCCGTGCTGGCCGGCCGCGTGCCGGGGAATCTGGTCCGGGTCTGATCGCCCGGCGCCGGGCTTAAACGGGGGTAACGCATGCGCATCGCAATCGGCGGGTTCCTGCACGAGAGCCACTCTTTCGCCCCACGCCCCACCACCTACGCCGACTTTCAATCCCCCGGCGGCCTGCCGCCGATACAGATCGGGGAGGCGCTGATCCCGGGCCTGCGCACGACCTCCGCCCCCTCCGCCGGTGCGATCCGGGTCGCGGAAGCGGCGGGTGCCGTGCTCGTGCCGCTGGCCTGGGCCTTCGCCAATCCAGCGGGGCCCGTACAGGATGAGGCGTTTGAGCGGCTGTCGGCTCAGATCTGCGCCCGGCTCTCGGACGCGCTGGATGCCGGTCCGCTGGACGGGGTTTACCTCGATCTGCACGGCGCGGCGGTGGTCGACAGCTTCCCCGATGCGGAGGGTGAGCTGCTGCGCCGGGTCCGCGCCATCGTGGGTGCGGCGCTGCCGCTGACGATCAGCCTCGACCCGCATGCCAATCTGACCGCGGCGATGGTGCGGCTCGCCGATGCGGCGGTGCCGTTCCGGACCTATCCGCATGTGGATATGCCGGATGCCGGGGCGCAAGCGATGACGCTGTTGCTGGACCGGATCGCGCGCGGCTTGCCGTGGTGCCGCGCCTTCCGGCAGTTCGCGT
>CAIUPC010000473.1 GCA_903900905.1 uncultured Acetobacteraceae bacterium | reverse complement strand
TTTGTCGTTGTTATGGTTGGTGCTATCGCTTCCTGGTCAGGTAAGGAATGGAACCGCGGATGAACGCAGATGAACGCGGATAAGGAGTCTCTGAACGCGGCGGCGGAGCGGATTATTGGATGCGCGTTGAGCGTGTCGAATACGCTGGGGGCTGGGTTTCTTGAGAAGGTTTATGAGAACGCTCTGGCGCATGAGCTGCGCAAGACCGGCCTGACCGTCATCGCCTGATCGGCGTGCGCGTAGGAGATGAAGCCGCGCAGGACGGTCGGAGGCGGCTTTGGTTTCGGTGCCCGGGCCACGATGCGGCGGTGTCCTCACTGTTGCGTAAGGACTGTGCCCCGGCGCCGCTGGTGGCGGCAAGCCCGCACGTCTTGCCGCAGCGCATCAGGTTGGTGTCGCTTTAGCGGGCGGCGGTGGCATTCGCGGTGCGATGGCGGCGGGGCATTTCCGCCACTTCCTCATACCGCCGCGACGGGCGGGCCGTGTTGCGCAGATCGCGCGGGGCCGGGTTCAGCTCTGCCACCTGCTCAGCCGTGCCGGCCTTGTTCGCCAGCATGGTGCCGGTGTCGGGGCGGTCGTAGATGAAGCCGTAGGTCGGGTAGATCGACCCGAAGTCGCCATTGCCCAGGCTGACGCGGACCGCGGTCCAGTCATTATGCTCCGACACATCGACCACGGGGATGGATTGGGAGACGCCGCCACGGCCGCCGCCGCTGGGCCAGTTGGCGTGGTCGATCAGGACCTCGCGTGAATTCAGCACCCGGGCGATCACGGCGACATGGCCAAGGCGCATGCGGCCATTGGCGCGGAAGGCGAGCACGCTGCCGGGTTCCGGCGTCGCGCCGCGGGCATAGGTGCCAGCGGCATTACCCCACCACTGCCAGGCATTGCCGCCGACGGCGATGCCCGATTCCATGCGGGCGAAGGGCACGCAGGACAGCCCGCCCCGTGTCCGCTGCACCGGGTTCGATCGGCCCTGTGTCGTATAAGCCACACTGTGCGATTTTGTCACACCCCGCACTTGCACGGGCGCGGCTTTCGCGTGCATAGTCGTTGCGGACGAAGAGGTGACGGCCGGGTTGGCCGAGGCTGAGGACAGCAGAAGGGGGCATGCCAGCAGCAGGGTGGCCCCTGCCAGGGTGACTTTCGCGCCGAACTTCCATTGCCGCATTAACTGTACTCCTGGTAGTGGCTCCAGACCCGATTGGCGGTAGCAGCAGGGTTGCAATCCTGACAACCCATTCCGTACCAGCTACTCGCTGGTACCGTGCAGTTTGCCTGTTGCCCCCTGTGGATAACCCCATGAATGGGGAAAATGATCCTATTTCCCGGAAAATTGATCAGTATCACCGGATTCTGACCCCAAGGCTGTGAGGTGGGTCACGGAATCCACCCCTGGGATGGCGGTCGGCCCGGTTTTTCGTGCTAGGACCGGCGCTCAGACAGTCTGACAGGGGGCGCGGAATGGCAGCGGACATTGGGCATATCGTACGCGTGGGCAGCATCGAAATCGGCAATCACCTGCCATTCGTGCTCATCGCCGGGCCCTGCCAGATCGAATCCCGCGACCATGCCCTGGCGACCGCTACCGCTCTGGCGGAGATCGCCGCCCGCACCGGCGTGCGCATTATCTATAAGTCGAGCTACGATAAGGCCAACCGCACCAGCGCCTCCGCCGCGCGTGGGGTGGGCATGGACCAGGGCCTGGCGATCCTGGCGGAGGTGCGGGAACGCACCGGCCTGCCCGTTCTGACCGACGTTCATACCGCCGACCATTGCGCCCCGGCGGCGCAGGCGGTGGATGTGCTGCAGATCCCGGCCTTTCTGTGCCGTCAGACCGACCTGCT
>CAIUPC010000472.1 GCA_903900905.1 uncultured Acetobacteraceae bacterium | reverse complement strand
GCTGGGCGTGACCCATTCGCCATTGCTGCTGGGCACCGATGCCCGCATGGCCGGCATCACCGAGCGGGTGCTGCAAAGCCCCCGCTTGCCCGATCACCTCCGCACGCCCGCCGGCTGGCCCGAACCGATGCAGCATGAATGGGCGGAGCATCAGGCCGGCCGTGCCGCGCCCGCCCACCGCAAACGGGCCATCGACGGCTTCCGCGCCGCCCGGGCCGCGCTCGACGCTTTCAATCCCGACTTCGTGCTGATCTTCGGCGACGACCAGTACGAGAACTTCCGCGAAGACGGGGTCGCCCCGTTCTGCGTCTTCGCATTGGACGCGGTGCAATCCCGCCCCTACCACCGCAACGGCACCGCCAATGCCTGGGGCGAACCGGCGGACACGCTGATCACCACCAAGGGCCACAAGGCCGGCGGCCGTTACCTGGCCGGCGCGCTGGTGGAGCAAGGCTTCGACATCACCTGGGCCTATCGCATGCGCCACGAGCACGGCCTGCCGCACGCCTTCATCAACGCCCTGCTGCTGCTGGACTATGACCGCAACGGCCTGCCCTGGCCGGTGCTGCCGTTCCATGTGAATTGCTACGGATCATCCACGATCTCCAAGAAGGGGGCCTTCGCGCATCTCGAAGGCACGGGCGCGGAAATCCCCGACCCGCCCGGCCCCACCGCCGCCCGCTGTTTCGATATCGGCGCGGCGACGGCGCGGGCGCTGGCGGCCTCCCCCTGGCGGGTGGCGATGGTGGCGTCGTCGAGCTGGTCGCATTCGTTCCTGACCGCGAATAACCACTATCTCTATCCCGATCTGGAATCCGACCGCGCCCGCTTCGCGGAACTATGCGCCGGGGATTTCGCCAGCTGGCGCGATCTGTCCACCGCGCAACTGGAGGACGCGGGCCAGCAGGAGCTGCTGAACTGGGTCTGCCTCGCCGGTGCGATGGATGCGCTCGGCCGCAAACCCGGCTGGGCTGATCTGGCGGAGACGTATATCTTCGCGGCACCGAAGGCTTTCGCGGTGTTTAACCCGCCGGCATGAACCGATTGGACGCGCATGAACGCCAAACTCCGCACGATGCTCGGCATCGATTTCCCGCTGCTGGCGTTCAGCCACTGCCGTGATGTCGTGGCCGCCGTCAGCAAGGCCGGCGGCTTCGGGGTCCTGGGCGCGGCCAAATACACGCCGGAGGAGCTGGAGACCGAGCTGCGCTGGATCGACGATCATGTCGATGGCAAGCCCTATGGCGTCGATCTGCTGATCCCCGAGAACCTGTCGGTCCGCACCGGCGCCAATACCTCCACGGCGCAGCTGCTGGACCAGATCCCGGCCAAACACCGCGACTTCGTGCACGACCTGCTGCGCCGCCACGGGGTGGACCCGACCCGCGCCTTCGACGGCTACCATCGCGACGACCCCGACGCGCCGCCGCCCTACCAGTTCGAAACCGGGGAGCGGCTGATGGATGTCGCCTTCCGCCATCCGATCCGGCTGATCGCCAATGCGCTCGGCGTGCCTCCGGCCTCGATGCTGGACCGTGCCAAACGCTTCGGCGTTCCCTGCGCGGCTCTTGTCGGCGCGCGGGAGCATGCCATTCGCCAGGTCCAGGCCGGCGTGGACATCCTGGTCGCGCAAGGCACCGAAGCCGGCGGGCATTGTGGGGAGGTGTCCACCCTCGTGCTGATCCCCGAGGTATTGCGCGCGGTCAAAGGCGCCGTCCCCGTCCTCGCCGCCGGCGGCATCGTCACCGGTCGGCAAATGGCCGCCTGCATGGCGATGGGCGCGGCCGGGGTCTGGACCGGCTCGGTCTGGCTGGCAACGACGGAGGCTGAAACCTCCCCCGTGTTCCGCGACAAGATGGTGGCGGCGCGGTCACGCGATACCGTGCGGTCGCGCGGCCGGACGGGGAAGCCGGCCCGGCAGTTGAAATCCGCCTGGACCGAGGCCTGGGAAGGCCCGGACAGCCCCGGCCCGCTGCCCATGCCGCTACAGGGCCTGCTGAGCGAACCGGCGATGCAGCGGGTGAACCTGTCGGCCGAAGGCGGCAACGAGGCCGCCCGCGCCGTCGTCAGCTACTTCGTCGGCCAGGGCGTGGGGCTGATCGACAGCGTCCGATCCTCCCGCGCCGTGGTGACCGAGTTCATGGAAGAATTCGCGGCAGCCCTGGATGACATGCGGGCCTTCGGGGACGGGGCCTGATTGCCGAAACGCCGCCCCCGTTCCATACGGTCTGCCTGATAATGAACAGGAGGAGCGAACCATGGACCTCAATCTACGTGGCAAAACCGCGCTGATCACCGGCGCGTCGAAGGGTATCGGCCTGGCCAGCGCCGAATGCCTGGCGGAGGAAGGCGTCAACGTCATCCTCGTCTCCCGCACCCAGGAAGACCTGGACGTCGCGCGGCAGAAGATCGCCTCGCGATTCAACGTGAACGTGCAAGTCCACGCCTACGACCTGTCCGACAGCCGCAACGTTGATCGGCTGGTGGCGGAGCACGCGGATATCGACATCCTCGTGAACAATGCCGGCGCCATTCCGGCGGGCGATCTACAGGCCATCACCGAGGACCGCTGGCGCGCCGCCTGGGACCTGAAGGTATTCGGCTACATCAACATGTGCCGCCGCTTCTATGCCGAGATGAAATCCCGCCAGCGCGGCGTGATCGTCAATGTGCTGGGTGTCGCCGGGGAGAAGATGGACCGCACCTATATCGCCGGCTCCACCGGCAATGCGGCGCTGATGGCGTTTACCAAGGCGCTCGGCGGGTCCGCGGGGGATGACAAGTTGCGGGTGGTTGGCATCAATCCGGGGGCGATTGCGACAGACCGTTTGATCACCATCATGAAAGTCCGCGCCAAGGACCGGTTTGGTGATGAAAACCGCTGGGAAGAGCTGATGAAGCCTCTGCCCATGGGCCGCGCCGGCACGTCGGAGGAAATCGGCTGGATGGTGGCGTTCCTGGCCTCGGAGAAATCGGCTTACACGACCGGCACGATCGTGACGATTGATGGCGGGGCGGCGAACCGGGGGCCGATGTTCTGAGCGCTCAGACGCCAAGCCGCTTCTGGGCCGCGACCTAGGATTTCAGCACCGCGTTCATGCGGGTCTGCCATCCCGGGCCTTGGGCTTTGTGACCTCGGCATCCAAGCGCATGCCCTGGTGGCGTTTGGGTGTGCGCGGCGGAAAGACGACCTGAGCCGATTGCCAGAAGGCATCGTCGAGTGGCGGCGCGTTTCCAATTCGCCCGGCGCGCGGAGATCACACGGATGGTTTCGCCGCGCCGGGTAAGCGTCACGTGGTAAATTTT
>CAIUPC010000471.1 GCA_903900905.1 uncultured Acetobacteraceae bacterium | reverse complement strand
TGGCGGTAGCCCGACGCGGCGACGGCGTCACAATGCTCCCGATAGGCGGGATGGCCGCCGCTGTAGCGCATGACCCTCGGGACCTGCTTGCCTTCGACATTGCGGTTCACGCCCGTCATCCAGGACGCGACCTCGTTCATCAGCATGTCCTGACCGATGCCCAGCACGTAATTGGTCCACTCGCTGACCCCGGCCGCGGTGGCTTCGATCCGGGTCAGGCCATGCTCCGTCGCATGGCGGATGACACCGGCCACCCATTCGACGCTGTATTCCGCGGTGCGGGTGTAGTTGCCGAGCCCCGCATGCGGGCCCATCGACATCAGCATGTTCGGGAAACCCTCCACGAACACGCCAAGATAGGTCTGCGGCCCGTTCGCCCAGACGTCCTTGAGGCGCACGCCGCCGGCACCGGTGATATCGATCCGGTCGAAGGCACCAGAGATGGCATCGAACCCGGTCGCGTAGATGATGATGTCGAACGCGTGTTCTCCGGCGCTGGTCTGAATGCCAGCCGCGGTCACGCGCTCGATCGGGGTCTCGTTGATATCGACCAGTTCGACATTGGGCTGGTTGTAGACCTCGTAATAATTGGTCTCCAGCGGAACCCGGCGGGTGCCGAAGCCGTGGTTCTTCGGGATCAGCTTCTCGGCGGTCACCGGGTCCTTGACGCGCTGGCGGATCTTGTTGGCGATGAATTCGCTCGCGGCCGCATTGGCGGCGCGGTCGCTCAGCATGTCGCTGAAATTGCCCTGCCAGATGCCGAACCCTGGGGAGGCATAGAGCTTCTCCCAGAATTCATTGCGTTCGTCCGGCGTTGCCTCCAGCGTCCGGCGCGGGTCGGTGGAGTGGACGTAGCAGCCCGGCGTTTCGCGGCAGCGCGCCAGGATTTCGGGGTAACGGGCGCGGATATCGTCCATTTCCGCTTTGGAAATCTTGCCGTTGTTCAGCGGCGCGCACCAGTTCGGGGTGCGCTGGAAGATCGTCAGATGACCGACGGTCTTGGCGATCTCCTGGATCGTCTGCACCGCGGTCGCGCCGGAGCCGATAATCCCGACCCGCTTGCCCGCGAAATCCACGCCGGCCTTGGGCCAGTCATGGGTGTGGCAGGACTGGCCTTGGAATGCCTCGATCCCCGGAATGTTGGGCATTGTCGGAGCGGAGAGAATGCCGATCGCGGTGACCAGAAACCGGGTGGTGACGCGGCTGCCGTCGTGTAGCGTGAGGTCCCAGCTGCGCGTGTCCTCCTGGTAATGGGCCGCGGTGACTTTGGTGCTGAACTGGATGTCGCGGCGGAGGTCGAACTTATCGGCGACGAAGTTCAGATAGCGCTCGGTCTCCGGCTGGGGAGAGAAATGCTCGGTCCAGTCCCATTCCTGCATCAGCTCTTTGGAAAAGGAGTAGCCATAGGTCCAGCTTTCGGAGTCGAAGCGGGCGCCGGGATAGCGGTTCCAGTACCAGGTGCCGCCGACACCGCTGGCGGCCTCGAACGTGCGCACCCGCAGCCCCATCTCGCGCAGCTTCAGGAGCTGATACAGCCCCGCGACGCCGGCGCCGATAACGACGGCGTCGAAATCCAAACGTTCAGTCACCCCGGCATCGCCGTTCGGCGCCGCTGTTGTATTCACCACAATCTCCCCAAACTGGCATCAGCCGCCCGCGGCCGGTTCATTGACACGCCGATAAATCGGAATCGGTCCATAATCAACAACAGGCGTTGCCGCCGGGGCTAACGGATGATGCGTATCGGCTGATGCCCGGCCCGTCCCGCGACATTCGATCGTGGCCGCGGCTTGGGTCGTCCTGTTCCAATGGGGTTAACCGGCGGCGGTTCAAAACCAGGGTGACCGCATTTGGAGCGACGTGGGCCACAGTCGAACCCTCAGCGTCATCCCCGGGCTTGTCCCGGGGACCAAGGTTGCCGCTTGTGCCGCGATTGCTCCCCGGGACAAGCCCGGGGATGACGTTTTTTGGGGCCCCAGCC